>NZ_JBWPWJ010000017.1:0-1178 GCF_056590575.1 Porphyromonas sp. C0041D3 | reverse complement strand
GACTGGGTCGCTTAGCCTTGCTGTGCATGGTAACTCGTAGGTTCATTATGCAAAAGGCACGCCGTCACCCCAAAGGGCTCCGACCGCTTGTAGGCATCCGGTTTCAGGTACTATTTCAATCCGCTATGAGCGGTTCTTTTCACCTTTCCCTCACGGTACTTGTTCACTATCGGTCTCTGAGAAGTATTTAGCCTTGGGAGATGGACCTCCCGGATTCATACAGGATTGCACGTGTCCCGCACTACTCAGGTACTCTCTACGCTTCACTTCGCTTCGGTTACCGGACTATCACCGTCTATGGTGGACGTTTCCACGTCACTTCTCCTCGCGTCACTCTTGCGATATCGAGAGCCCTACAACCCCGGCAATGCCTTGCGACACTGCCGGTTTGGGCTCGTCCCCGTTCGATCGCCTCTACTAGGGGAATCACTAAATTGTTCTCTCTTCCTATGGGTACTAAGATGTTTCAGTTCCCCACGTTCGCTCCATCTTATGGATGGTGGCAAGCAAGCTTGCCGGGTTGCCCCATTCGGATATCTGCGGATCAAGTCGTATTTGCCGATCCCCGCAGCTTTTCGCAGCTTATCACGTCCTTCGTCGCCTCTCAGAGCCAAGGCATCCACCGAATGCCCTTCTTTCGCTTTATCTATATCTTCACTCTCTCCAATATATATCGAAAAAAGTGCCTACATATCGATAACTCTACTCGTCTATCATCAGTAACTTATGTATTCGCCGTACTACTCGTAATTTGATTATCAAGTATACTCTAACACGCTTCACAGATTTACTCGTCTTGCACTTATGAAATCGCTACCTCCGCACACTCAACTCCCTTACGAGAATCGATGACGAAAAGTCGTATAAAAACCATAGTGAAAAAACTCTCTCTCTATGTCTAGCGTTTAATACATCTTACTTTGTATTCCGTATGTCTATGATCTCTTGCGTCTCGAGGACGCGTCGTGGAGAATAAGGGAGTCGAACCCTTGACCTCCTGCTTGCAGGGCAGGCGCTCTAGCCAACTGAGCTAATCCCCCGTCATAAGTCGCTCGTGAGAGCTCTTATGTCCCTAATAACCCTTATTCCCGTTCTTTCTTTCGTAGGCCCAGGCAGAGTTGAACTGCCGACCTCTACATTATCAGTGTAGCGCTCTAACCAACTGAGCTATGAGCCTG
>NZ_JBWPWJ010000004.1:0-205444 GCF_056590575.1 Porphyromonas sp. C0041D3 | reverse complement strand
AAGGTGGAGGAGATACGCAACATCGCCAACTTCCTCCGGTCAAACTCCACCCCCATTCTGAGGTACTTCTACCGCAGGGAGAGCAACGCCAAGGCGGAGGCTCTCAACCAAAATCTCCAGCGCTTTATCAGCGTCAACTATGGTGCTAGAAACACCGACTTCTTTCTCTACCGAGTCGCCCTCCACTTCTCCTGAATCCCTCTCCTCAACAAAGGTAATCTCTATTTTCCTCCCCCTCCCAGCACATCAAAATGCGAATTAGCCTGTCATCCCTACGGGACTGGAGTTTCATCCCTACGGGACTATAGTTTCATCGCTACGGGACCGGAGTCTCCCCTACAAGAGACTGTCCCGGATGGCAGGTGTGCTGAGAGTGGAAGTACCCATTAGAAACAATTTAGCGAACTTTGTCTCTGAGTAAAAACCAATCCACAGACCAAGAAACGATGAGAAAGAGAATAACCGCTCTCCTGGCAGGACTGCTATCCCTCGCGACCGCATATGGTCAGTATCCCGTGGAGAGCTATCAGGAGCTACCCAATCCCACACCGACAGACCGGTCCCTCTGGGAGTCGCTGAGCGCCCCGGTCATCGGCTGGGGAAGCATCGACATCCGATACCCCAAGGAGCGACCGGCCGAGGGGCTGACGAGTAAAGAGCTTCGGCTGAGCGGATGGCGAGGCGAGCGCGTCTACGCCCAGGCGATAGTGAGCAGCTCCACCCCTCTCACCGCACTCAGCTACGAGATCTCAGAGCTTCGTAGCTGTGACGGCGCAGTCATCCCCTCACCTCAGGGCGAGTCGGGGTCCGGCTTTGTCCGCTATGTGCTCACGGATGAGCTCAATAAGGATGGACTCGGAGGATGTGGTGAGCGACCGGATCACTCCCTCTTCGACTCCACACTGGTAGCAGACGGGATCGACCACCTTGCCCGCTCACTGGATCTCACCCCCTGCACGACGCGTCCTATCTGGTTCTCCATAGACATCCCGAGGGATGCAAGAGCGGGAAGCTATCGGGCAACGGTCACGGTACGTAATGGTGTTCGGACGCTGGCGACCCTGCCCCTGTCGGTGGTGGTGGACGAGAGAGCACTGCCCGAGAAGAGTGACTTCTTCCTTGACCTGTGGCAAAATCCCTACGCCATAGCAAGGTACTATGGGGTGACTCCTTGGTCCGAAGAGCACTTCAGCATCATGCGCCCCTATATGGAGATGTACCGGGACGCAGGGGGCAAGGTGATCACCGCATCAATCATATACAAGCCCTGGAATGGTCAGACGCACGATCCCTTTGACTCCATGGTCGACTGGCGGCTCGGGAGGGACGGCAAGTGGCACTTCGACTACACACACTTCGACGAGTGGGTCAGCTTCATGATGGGTCTCGGGATCGACAGGGCGATCACCTGCTTCTCTATGGTCCCATGGGAGCTCTCCTTCCGCTACTTTGATGAAGTGAGTGGCGAGTACAAGTACCTCAAGGCTGAGCCGGGAAGTGAGCCTTACACGGAGCTCTGGTCTGCCATGCTACGCTCCTTTGCGCAGCACCTGCGGGCAAAGAGGTGGATCGACCGGACCTATATAGCTATGGATGAGCGGTCTCCCGAGGTGATGGAGGAGTGCTTTCGCCTGATCCAGGAGGCGGACCCGGAGCTGAAGGTGCATATGGCCGGGGCGCTACACGAGGAGCTGTCAGATCACCTCGACTACTACTGCGTGGGGCTGGCTGCCAAGTACTCTGAGGAGCTCAAGGCGAAGCGACGTAGCGAGGGGAAGATCACCACATTCTACACCTGCTGTGCTGAGCCACGACCCAATACCTTTACCTTCAGCGCTGCTGCTGACGGAGAGTGGTATGGATGGTATGCCGCACGCGAGGGGCTGGACGGCTACCTCCGCTGGGCGTACAATAGCTGGGTGGAGCAGCCTCTTCTCGACAGCCGATACAGCAACTGGGCTGCCGGTGACACCTACTTAGTCTACCCCGGTGTACGCTCTTCGATCCGCTTCGAGCGGCTGAGGAGGGGGATCCAGGCTTTTGACAAGATCAGAGCCCTGAGGCATCAGTACGCTGGTGACCGGCAGGCGCTCGCCAAGATCGATGAGGCGCTCTCGCTCTTTGATGAGAGTAAGCTCAGCCCCTCCTACACCTCCGACCGGATCATCAATGAGGCGAGAGAGATCATAGAGACGCTCTGAGCAGCTCCTTTCTGAGCATAAAAAAACCTCCGAACCGTAAGGCTCGGAGGTTTTTGCTTATCAGCGATTAGAAATTGGCATTCTTAGGGGTGCGGGGGAAGGGGATGACGTCCCTGATATTGGACATCCCTGTGACGAAGAGCACCAAGCGCTCAAAGCCCAAACCAAATCCACTGTGGGGGCAGGCTCCGAAGCGGCGCGTGTCAAGGTACCAATTCATCGCCTCCAGCGGGATCCCGACCTCCTCACAGCGCTTGGTCAGCTTAGCGAGGTCTGCCTCACGCTCGGATCCGCCCATGATCTCGCCAATACGGGGGAAGAGCACATCCATACCACGGACGGTCTTGCCATCCTCATTTTGCTTCATGTAGAAAGCCTTGATCTCCTTAGGGTAGTCGGTGACCATCACAGGCTTCTTGTAGTGCTTCTCTACAAGGTAGCGCTCATGCTCGGCAGCTAAGTCACAGCCCCAGTAGACGGGGAACTCAAATTTGACCCCATCCTTGATCGCCTGCTCCAGCACCTCCACACCCTCGGTGTAGGTGATGCGAGCAAAGCGCTGATTGTCGACAAACTGGAGCCGCTCAATGAGGGTGTCATCATAAGTGTCGTTGAGGAACTGCACATCGTCTGCACACTCCGTCAGAGCCCAGTGGATGAGGTACTTGACGAAGTCCTCCGCCAAGTCCATATTGTCGTTATTGTCGTAGAAGGCCATCTCCGGCTCGATCATCCAAAACTCTGCCAGGTGGCGAGGAGTATTAGAGTCCTCTGCGCGGAACGTCGGACCAAAGGTGTAGATCTCGCCTAGACCCATAGCAGCAAGCTCACCCTCCAGCTGACCGGAGACGGTGAGATTGGTCTCCTGACCGAAGAAGTCCTGGCTGTAGTCTACGGCACCCTCCTCGGTGCGGGGAGGATTGGCTACATCCAGAGTCGTCACCTGGAACATCTGCCCCGCTCCCTCCGCATCAGAGGCGGTGATCAGCGGAGTATGGAAGTAGACGAATCCCTTGTCATGGAAGTACTTGTGGATCGCATAAGCCATATTGTGGCGGATGCGAAAGACCGCACCAAAGGTATTGGTCCTCGGACGGAGGTGAGCCACCTCTCGCAGAAACTCAAAGGTGTGCTCCTTCTTCTGCAATGGGTATGTATCGGGGTCTGCCGTGCCGTAGATCTCGATGGCATCAGCCTGTACCTCTACGGTCTGCCCCTTACCCTGACTCTCTACCAGCTTGCCGTCTACAGAGAGACAGGCACCTGTAGTGATCTTCTTGAGCAGCTCCTCATTGATCTTGCTCTTGTCGGCAACGATCTGGAGGTTGTGCACAGAGGAGCCGTCATTCATAGCGATAAATGCGACATACTTACTGCCTCTCTTCGTGCGGACCCACCCCTTGACATTGACCTCCTGACCGATGTACTTAGGATCCTTGACGAGGTCGACTATCTTTACTCTTTTCATAAGGTTTTCTTATCTGCTTACTCAAATGCTCCCATCTTGAGGTTATCCACCTCTTCCTGTGTCAGGTAGCGCCACTTGCCGCGACCGAGATTCTTCTTAGTCAGACCGGCAAAGTAGACCCGATCCAGCTTGACCACCCGGTATCCCAGTGCCTCGAAGAGTCGACGCACGATGCGGTTACGACCGGAGTGGATCTCAATACCCACCTGAGTGTGATCCTCATCGGTGACGTAGCTGATCGCATCGGCGTGCATCTCACCGTCCTCAAGCTCTATCCCATCTGCCAGCTTCTGCATATCCTCGGGAGAGACCTCCTTATCGAGCCAAGCGTGGTAGATCTTCTTCTTCTCAAAGGATGGATGGACCAGCTTTGCAGCCAGCTCACCATCGTTGGTGAGGAGGAGTACACCGGTCGTATTTCGGTCAAGTCTCCCCACCGGGTAGATACGCTCCTTTGCAGCTGAACGCACAAGATTGACGACCGTCATCCGCTCCTGCGGATCATCTGATGTGGTGACGCAGTTGCGCGGCTTATTGAGCAGGACATAGACCTTGCTCTCCGGCTTCACCTCCTGACGATTGACCTCGACGCGGTCATTGATCGTCACCTTGGTACCAAGGGTGGTGACTGGAGTGCCATTGACTAACACGGCACCGGCAGCGATGAGATCATCCGCCTCACGGCGAGAGCAGACACCGGAGTTGGCGATAAACTTATTGAGCCGGATTGGCTCATCCGTACTTATCTCAGGCTGATCGTAAGTAGGGCGGGCCGGCTTACGCTTACCCATATTTCCTCCCTGACGACCACCATACTGACGGGGGGAGCTACCGCCTCGAGAGCGATTGTCCCGTGCACCATTCGGGCGACGCCCTCCACGATGCTCTCCATCCTGGTCATTATAAGATCGGCGAGGTCTCTGCCCATATGAGGGTCTATCCCCTTGGTCACGACGATAGGGACGACTGCCCTGGGGGCGTCGCTGTCCCTGATCATCACCATAGGACCGGTAGGAGGAGCGTCCTCTACTCGGGCGTCTCTCATCTTGGTCATCGGTAGAGATGTGGAAAGAGCCTTCGTCTGACTCACGATCATCGGCATAGGACTGACCATAGAGCCTGCGATTGCTCTCAAACCTCTGCTTGTACCTCGCTCTGTAGTCGGTATCCGGCTCACTATCCTGGCGATCCGTACGATCAGGCATCCTATCTTGACGAGAGAAGCTACTACGGTGCCTGTAGGAGTCGTAGCTCTCGGAGATACCACCTCTCTCCCTTCTGTAGTCGGTCGTAGCGGTAGGTCCCTCATCGGGACGCATATCACGGATGCGACGGCGGCGCCTTATGCCCACCGATTGGTCATCATCCGAGTCGGCTCGTCTGCTGCGGTACTGAGACCGTGGGCGACCGGTATAGTCGCTATCCGTTGCCGAGGAGCGTCTCTCAGGACGATCAGCAGGGTCATCATCGTAGAGAGGCCCCTTGTCCATGTAATCGTCTTTATTCATTTTAGACTTATCTGTATCTCCCTCACGGGAGGGTGACGCAGCCTCACGGCTGCATGTATTGTAAATAGCTAATATTTAACGGTGTAAAGGTACGAAGAATTGGTCACTTACTATACACGCCGGTGTAATTCCGCGGTGTGATCCTCTTCATCTCCTCCTTCACCTCCGGGCTCACGTCTAGGTGGTCAATGAAGTCCTCCAGATGCTCTCGGGTAAGTTTCTCATTGGTACGGGTAAGCTTCTTCAGCGCCTCGTAGGGCTTGGGGTAGCCCTCTCTACGCAGGATCGTCTGCAGCGCCTCCGCCACGACCGGTAGGGCATCATCTAGGTCTCCAAGTATGGTCTCCTCGTGGAGGATCAGCTTATCAAGCCCCTTAAGGATGGAGGAGAAAGCAATCATCATATGAGCCACAGGCATACCGAGGTTACGCATCACCGTGGAGTCGGTGAGATCCCTCTGCAGGCGGGAGATCGGGAGCTTGTGCGCCAGATGCTCCAGGTAGGCCACCGCTATACCGAGATTGCCCTCAGCATTCTCAAAGTCAATGGGATTGACCTTGTGGGGCATAGCGGAGGAGCCCACCTCACCCTCCTTGATCTTCTGCTTGAAGTACTCCATAGAGACATACATCCATATGTCCCGGCAGAAGTCTATAAGGATCGTCGAGATCCGCTTGAGACCATCCAAGAGTGCCGCAAGGTTATCATAATTAGAGATCTGAGTCGTATACTCCTCCAGCCCCATACCCAAGTGGTGAGCAAAGCGATTGGCGAAGCTACGCCAGTCATTCTCGGGGAAAGCGACATGATGAGCATTCATATTGCCGGTGGCACCACCAAACTTTATCGTCTGCGGGACGAGGTCAAGTAGCGCTAGCTGTCTCTCGAGACGATAACCATAGACCCTCATCTCCTTACCGAGCGTGGTAGGAGAGGCGGGCTGACCATGAGTGCGTGCCAGCATAGGTATGTCTGCCCATGCCTCTGCACGTTGATTGATCTCAGACAGCACCTTATCCAACCGAGGACGCCACTGTTCGTGGAGTGCCTCCTTGAGGGCCAGTGGCTGAGCGCTGTTATTGATGTCCTGCGAAGTGAGACCAAAGTGGACAAACTCGAGCACAGGACCAAACTCATCATCGCTTATCTGCTCCTTGATGAAATACTCTATGGCCTTCACGTCGTGGTTGGTCGTCCTCTCGATCTCCTTCACGCGCTCAGCGTCCCGGAGCGAAAAGTCTTCGTAGAGAGCTCTCAGTCGACGACGGTCCTCGTCATTGCGGATCTTCTCGAGCTGGGGAAGTACCTCAGAGAGACATATCAGATACTCTACCTCTATACGGATGCGGTATCTGATGAGGGCGGCCTCAGAGAAGTAGTCACTCAGGTCCTCTACTTTGTTGCGATAGCGACCATCAATAGGTGAGATGGCTGTCAGTGGATTCAGCGTCATAAGATTGTTAATGATTTTGGTTCTCCAAATATACCCATTTTTGCCGTTTCTCAATCTTAATCCCGGTACTGACGTAATAGGACCGGATAGGGACCAAAAGGATAAGCGAGTGATCTACCCCCGCCATAAGCATCTCGACTGACGTACTTAGCACCGAGCTCGATAGCCTCGGGACAGAAAGCCCCTGCTTCAGGAATAATTCTTTTACCGGTATTAGACTTCTCTAATATCGGTATTAGTCTTCCCTTTTACCGGTATTAGAGTGACGGCAGAGTATTGAATATTTATAGGTCTGTTGCTGGTCCTTGGATTAAGACCTGAGGTAGTACACACCTCTGCGGAGCTAAGCCATCCGCGGTAGCACCATCGGTCGACCGGAGATAGGATGAGCCGTGATAGTAACCGGCATCCTATAGACCTCCCCTATATGCTCCTCTGTCAGCACTTCCTCTGGGCTCCCCTGAGCGTAGACCTGCCCTTCCCTCATCAGGACAAGGTAGTCGCAGTACTCTGAGGCCATGGTGAGGTCGTGGAGGACGGCGAGGATTGTCAGAGGACGAGCCTGGTCCTTTGCGAGCGAGCGGACCAGACTAAGCACCCGCACGGTATGTGTGATGTCAAGGTGTGCCGTGGCCTCATCGAGGAGCAGCAACTGAGGCTCCACGCAGAGCGCCTGCGCAATGGCTCCCATTTGCTGCTCACCGCCCGACAGCTCCGTCATATATCGGTGAGCCAGTGACTCCATGCCGACCATTCGGATAGACCGCTCCACCACCTCCTGATCGGCAGTGCTCTCAAAGTAGTAGAGCGGCGGATGATGCGGTAGGCGCCCCATAGCCACGTAATCCCTCAGCGTGATCGCTATGGGATCGATCATCTGAGAGACGACAGAGACGGCGCAGGCGCGCTCCCTCCGGCTCAGCAACCTAAGGTCCGTCTCGCCGAGGGAGATCCGGCCACTCATCGGAGAGAGGTCTCCCATGACTGACGCAAGGAGGGTTGACTTTCCCGAGCCATTGGGGCCGATGATGCCAACCACAGCACCCCGCTCCACCTCGAGAGAGACATCTCTTATCGTGAAACCTCCGGCGTATCCCGAGGACAGATGACGGATCGAGAGGAGACTCATAGCAGGGGCTTACGACTGCGTGGGCGTGTCAAGAGGAGGATGAAAAGCAGCCCGCCGAGGATCCCGGTGATGACCCCAATGGGGAGCTCGTTAGGAGCGATGATCGTCCGCGCAACCAGGTCACAGAGCAGGAGGAAGAGACCGCCTAAGAGAAAAGAGGCAGGGATCACGACCCTATAGTCATTGCCTATCGTGAGTCGGACCACATGTGGGATCACAAGACCGACAAAGCCTATCACTCCCGCTACAGCGATGGAGCACCCGGTGGCAAAGGAGGAGATGACAAAGAGCCATCGGACTGTGCGGTGGGTGTCCAAGCCCAAGTGTCCCGCACCCCTCAGCCCCAGTCGCATGGCATTCATCGGTGTGGCAAAGAGGCAGGAGGTCACCAAGAGCAAGAGTGAGAGAGTCGCCATACCGATCACCATACCGGTATCGGACTGCGTCAGGGAGCCCATCGACCAGAGGATGATTTTCTGAAGATCCTCGGGATGTGCCACAGCCTCTATAAAGAGGACCGCTGATGAGGTGACAAAGCTGATCATCACACCGACAAGGAGCATCCGCTGCACCTCGACCGTCCGACGTCGCAGACTGAGCGTGTAGATCACGCCCATCACGACAAGCGAACCGATAAACCCACTGAGCGGAAGCCAGATATACTGTAGGGAAGAGACTCCGAAGACGATGCAGATAGCCACCCCCAGGGATGCCCCACCCGAGAGACCCATGGTATATGGCTCTACAAGAGGATTACGGAAGACCCCTTGCAGGAGACACCCTGCAAGACTAAGGGATCCTCCCACAGAGAGGGCAAGGACCATACGAGGTAGTCTTATGTAGCGGAGGACACGGTACTCAATGGAGTCCCCGCGCATAATGGTAGGTAGGTCACCGAGACGGATCGGCATCTCTCCCACGGTGAGGGAGAGGACAGCGGTGATGAGCGACAGGACCAGAAGTCCGAGGAGCAGAGCAGCCCACTTGGCCCACCTATTCATAGTCATCTACTCTTTCAGACCCAGGTCGTGAGCCATCTTTCGCAGAGTAAGGACATAGGTAATCGGGGTAGGCTGCGAGGCCTCGTTAGCCTCCAACTCATAGAGATGTCCCTGCCGAGCTGCCTTTAGATCCGGGTAGGACTGCCACCCCTTGATCATCGGCTGTCGATCCTCCCCCATCCCTACGACGAAGATGTAGTCGGGATCACTCCGCAGCACATACTCCCTGCTGAGCGTCCCATGACTAAGGTCCTCGCATATATTGATGCACCCGAGCTGGGTGATCATCTCTCCCATATAGTTTCCCCCCGTCACACCATAGAGGGGATCATCCCCGAGCTGCATCAGCACTGTCCGTCCCGTGAGTCCCTGAGTGATCATACGTTGCCTGAGATCCTGCGCCACTACGAGAGAGGCCTCAGCAAGCCTCTTCGCCTCAGCCTCCTTGCCAATCCTCCTACCGAGGTCGACGAATTGATCGCAGATCTCAGCCAGTGTGGTCCCGGTGCGGTAAGTGACCACCTCGAGCCCCAGTTTCCGAAGGGTCTCAATGTCACTCTGACGTGTCAGCGAGGTGGCGAGGATCAGGTCCGGCTTCAGCGCCACGATGGCCTCAGGGCTGGTCTTGACCGCACTCGCAATCACGGTCACCCCCTTGCGCCCCGCTGCCATACAGTAGCTGGTGCACCCGACGATCCTGTCTGCCGCATCGAGGTAGTAGAGGGACCGGGTAAGAGAGGGAGCAAGGGAAACAATTCGCCTCGGGGTAGATGCCATCAGAGCATAGCACCCGACAAAGAGGCAGACTAAGAGAGAGAGGAATCGTCTCATGGCTAAAAATTATCTAGATCAGAAACGATATAGGACGTACGTGCGCACATCAATCACCTGCTCAGAAGAGGTCCCGAAAAGCGAGGTCCGACTATTGTCAAAGAGTTCCCCCAGATTATAGATATAGCCACCCCTCAGCCCGATCACAAAGCGACGCATTTGGTACTCCGCACCGATGCCACCACCGACACCCCACCAGAAGTTGTGATCCAGCTCATGCCCGTGATGCTCCCGATAGACATGGCGCATCGTGGTGGGGTCAAAACCTTCCCCCACCTGCTCCTCCTCACTCTCTCCCAGCTTGTACCCGAAGTGGGAACCCGCATCAATGGTAAGCTTAAGGGGACTACTGGCTCCACCGATCATAAAGTGGGTCATGATCGGCACATGCACAAAGGAGAGGTTACGCTTATAGGTATACTGCGGATAGTCCTCCGGAGCCTCCGTCCAGCCACGCTGCCAGTAATTCAGCTCCACCAGCACACCGGCATAGCTCTCCACATCATACCTCAGTGCCACCCCACCACTGAAGCCGAGATAGGGTTTCTGCTGGACGATGGGACGAAAAGTGACGGTGGAGAAGCTGACCCCACCGGTCGGACCGATGAGCAGCCTTCCCCATCTCTCCGCCCCAAGCCTCAGAGGAGATAGGGTCAGGAGAATCAGCAGCAGAGAGAGTGCTAGCTTTTTCATCATCAGAAGCGCGACACGCTATTGTCCTTATTATACCGGACGAGGAAGACCCCTTGATTACTCCTTGTCCCGCTATTCATCGGTACACTCTTGCCAAAGTCAAGCAGTGACTGCACACCCTTGTAAGCCGTGTCCGACGCCTCATTTTTCCTCAGGAAATAGCTCCCCGTATCGTAGCCGAGGGCCGAGTATCGAGGGAAGGTATTACCGGTACCATGACCAAACCACTTCATATAGTCCGCCGAGAAACGCTGGTAGGCATGGTCTCTCGGATAGATGAAAAAGGTGGTAAAGAAGGTTGCCTCAGCTCGGTACATCTGTCTCCCAAGTGAGGAGGCATAGGTCTGCCACTCTGGATAGCCAAAGGCAGTGACCACAGAGCTATCCCCGAGGTCATCCTGTGCGGCATCGATGGCACTCAGCACCTGCCGTGCTGCAGAGAGAGACGAGGTGGTCGGCACCACGACTACCCTCAGGTGACCTAAGCTCTGCCGCGACACATCCTCACCGCTCATAAAGTCTGACGAGGCACACTCCGAGTAGGAGGAGCCGGCAAGGCGCAGTCTATTCTGGAGCGCTAGCACGAAAGGACTCTCCTCCTCGCCCGATACAGGACGGACAAAGAGCACATGGTACGAGCCATAGGTCTGCATAAAGCGCTCCGCAGCCTGATCATACAGCAGAGCCGCCGGGGTATTGACCTGGTAGATACGACCGGAGAGCGATGAGGCTACGTCCTTGGATGAGAAGGGGATCACATAAGCAGCCTGCTTGTAGCGAGCCAGCTCACTCAGCTGGCGGATCGAGGAGACCGAGACGCCACCGATGATCAGGTCGACGTCGGGGAGGTTGCTGATCGCCACCTTGGTGGACGGCAGCTCCACATCATCGCAACTGTAGACATACAGGTTGATGTCCCGTCCCTCCCGCTTGGCCTCCAGCACGCTCATAAGGAACCCCTCGTAGTAGTCCGCAAAGCGTCTCTCCCTATCAAGTCTGAAGGGGAGAGCCAGCACCACATCCATTGTCCCTGACCCGGTGGTCGGGCGAGTGGCAACGACACTCCTAGCAGCCAGATTATTCGGGATACTGCCATCCGGCAGGAATACCGACTCCCCGGCTCTCAGCCCACGCTCCAGCACCTGAGGATTATATTTGTAGAAGTCCTCCTCACTCCAGGCGGTACCCTTGACGAGCGAGTAAACGGTAGCCCCTCCGGAGACTGTCTCTAGTCGGATACCATTGAGGCTGTCCGCAGCGGCCGGCACGACACGTTTGGCATCAGGTGACGAAGGGGATGTCGTAGAGTAGGCAGGCAGCTTGATGATCATGCCTACTGCAATGTCGTCGGGAGACTTGAGGAACGTATTGAGAGCCATCAGCTCCCTCACCGTGGTGCCTGTACGGCGTGCTATGCTGTAGAGGGTGTCCCCTTTCTTGATCGCATAAAATTCCTCTTCCGACGAAGCAGCCGTGGATACGCCTGCAGGTAGCACCAACTGCTCTCCGACACGTATGCCCTGACGAGCAGAGGGATTGAGCCTATAGAGATCAGCCACGGAGACGCCATACTGCTTACCTATCCGATATAGGGTCTCGCCAGACCGGACCACGTGGACACGAGTCGTCGTCTGCGCCGACCCACTGACAGAGACGAGCAGTACCAGGCACATCCATAGGATGGTCTGTCGCACTCGGCTTCCCTCAATACTTCGCTTCATCTTGGATACAATACTATGAGATAGGTGTACGGCGCACAGGCGCCACTCTTCGGTGATGGCACAAAGGTAATGAATTGCCCCCTTTCTGCCACAATTCTATTCCCGGTATTAGTCCGAAGCGAGAGGACACAGGCGAATAATGGTACCTTTGTATATAGATCCCGCAGGGGTTCTTTTACTTCGATACCAAATTCAATAGCTAAACCATGAGACGTTCTTCACGACTGATCTTAGCTTCACTCGCTCTCATCCTGAGCCTTACCTCTTTGGCTCAGACGGTCACACGATGCGAGCCGACAGGCCCATCAGCGATCACTATAACGATGGATAATGGGCAGGCGAGGGTGCTGGACTTCTACAGCGATCATATCGTCAGGATCTATCAGGACCCCAAGGGCAGATTGCTTCAGGAGCCTCTCTCGGAACCACCGGCAGCGATAATGGTCAGTCACCCGAGGAGTGCCACTCCCTTCCGGATCTCCATTGGCACAGACCGATCGGGCAATCCGGTGGTCTCCACCGATGCGGTCTCTATCACCACGGGGCTGAAGACCGGTCTTATGAGCGTGACCGATCTGCGAAGTGGCAAGAGTGTTGTCAGGGAGTCGAGAGCTCCGATTTTCAAGGACGCGTCAAGCACACTCTTCCTCTCCATGGGGGAGAGCGAGTACTTCTATGGGGGAGGCGTGCAGAATGGTCGCTTCTCTCATCGTGGACAGTCTATTGCCATTGAGAACACCAATAACTGGGTTGATGGAGGAGTAGCTTCCCCTACCCCTTTCTACTGGAGTACAGCCGGCTATGGGATCCTGGCGTACACCTTCCGCCCCGGGAGGTACGACTTTGGTGAGGAGACCAAGGATCAGGTTGCCCTACAGCACAGCCAGGACTACCTAGACTTCTTCTTGATGGTGAGCGACACGCCTGATAAGCTTATCTCGGACTACTACTCCCTGACAGGGAGACCGGCACTAGTGCCAAAGTTTGGCTACCTCGAGGGTCACCTCAATGCCTACAACCGCGACTTCTGGCTGGAGACCACAGAGCCGGGTAAGGGGATCCTCATGGAGGATGGGAAGCACTACGTCGAGAGCCAGAAGGATAATGGCGGCATCAAGGAGTCGCTCAATGGGGAGCGGGACAACTACCTCTTCTCCGCCCGTGCGGTGATCGACCGCTACGCCCGGAACGATATGCCGCTCGGATGGGTTCTGCCCAACGATGGCTATGGAGCCGGCTATGGGCAGGAAGACTCACTGGACGGAAACATTGAGAACCTCAGACAGTATGGCGCATACGCTCACAAGCATGGTGTAGAGATCGGACTCTGGACTCAGAGCGACCTCCATCCGGTCGAGGGCATAGAGCCTCTACTGCAGAGGGACCTTAATAAAGAGGTAGGGACTGCAGGCGTGAGGGTACTCAAGACCGACGTGGCGTGGGTCGGAGCAGGCTATTCCTTTGGTCTTAATGGGATTGCCGATGCCGCTGAGATCATGACCCGTGAGGGCAGTGGAGCTCGCCCATTCATCATCACCCTGGACGGATGGGCAGGGACACAGCGCTACGGCACGGTCTGGTCGGGTGATCAGACCGGTGGCGACTGGGAGTACATACGCTTCCACATACCGACCTACATCGGCAGCGGTCTCTCGGGGATGCCCTTCATCAGCTCCGATATGGACGGAATCTTTGGCGGAGGCAACCTCCAGGTGAACGTCCGAGACTTTCAGTGGAAGACTTTCACGCCCATTCAGCTCAATATGGACGGCTGGGGGACCAACCCTAAGTACCCTATGGCACTGGGGGAGCCGGCCACCTCGATCAACCGATCTTACCTGAAGCTCAAGTCTGCCCTCCTGCCGTATATGTATAGCTGTGCGTATGAGACGCTGGATGGGACTCCGCTGATGCGTCCGATGTTTTACGAGGAAGCATCACCCTATACCCTCGGGAGTGCAACGAAGTATCAGTTCCTCCTCGGGCCGAGCCTCCTCATAGCTCCTATATATAAGGAGACAGCTCCCGACAAGGAAGGGAATGATCTCAGGCACGGCATCTACCTGCCGGTCGGTCTCTGGTATGACCTCTTCACAGGCGAGCCTTACGAGGGCGGACGGGTGATCAATTGCTTCGACGCTCCGCTTTGGAAGCTCCCAGTCTTCGTCAAGGCCGGTGCCATACTCCCATACACCCGCCCATTCAATCAGATAAGCGAGATACCTAAGGACTTCCGGGGCTATGCGCTCTATGGAGGAGCGGACGGCTCTTTCTCTGAATACGATGACGATGGGCGCACGGTAGCCTATACGGAGGGAGCCTCCGTCCGCACGCCCCTGACTCTCAAGATGAGCGGGGATCGGCTCACCTTTGACATTGACTGTACGAAGGGAGGTTACAAGGGCTTCGAGCCCCTCAAGACGACAGAGATCAGGCTGAGCGTCTCTCAGAAGCCCTCTGCTATATCTGTCTCCGTGAGCGGTCGACTGGTACTCCTGCGAGAGGTGACAGATCGAGAGGGTTACGAGAAAGCCAAGGGAGGGGTATTCCTCTACGATGCGTCACCGGAGATCAATCGTTACAGCACCGAAGGTTCCGATGCATCTCAGCTTAGCGTCAAGGGCAATCCTGTAGTGCTGATCAAGTTGGATAAGGTCAATACCACCTCGGAGCCGATTCGGATAGCCGTCGAGGGCTATACACTCAACCTGCCAAACCACTTTTACCGCCATACGGGTCGACTTCAGGCACCCAAGCTGTCACCAGGGGAGAGTGTGGTCGATGCCTATTCCCTGACCCCTCACTGGAGTGCAGTGGAGGGGGCAGACTTCTATGAGATAGAGCTTGGGTCGGTGCTTTACTCGACGATCCTTGGCGA
The DNA here is from genome assembly GCF_056590575.1 of Porphyromonas sp. C0041D3. NCBI lineage: Bacteria > Pseudomonadati > Bacteroidota > Bacteroidia > Bacteroidales > Porphyromonadaceae > Porphyromonas > Porphyromonas sp. C0041D3. The sequence goes on along the minus strand of NZ_JBWPWJ010000004.1, from coordinate 190,561 downwards.
GCACTTCACCCTTGATGAGCTGGAGCCGGAGACAGACTATACCCTGCGACTGAGAGCAGTTAATAGCGACGGTGCATCAGACTGGTCCCTGCTCACCCTCCGGACAGCCAAGGACCCGTACGAGAATGCGATCAAGGACATCGTCGCCACCACCTCCGTCCCCAATCAGTCCGGTCAGAGCGTATCCAAGCTCTTCGACAGAGACAAGTCCACCACTTGGCATACCGAGTGGAGCAAGGAGGCGACCCCCTTTGACCTCATCCTTGATCTCAGAGGGGTCGCCCGGCTTGACTCCATAGAGTACTTCCCACGACCCGATGCCGGCAATGGCACACTCCTCAAGGGGACCATCGCCTACTCTGAGGATCGGAAGAGCTGGTCTGACGAGCAGCCCTTCGACTGGAGTCGGGATGGGTCGATGAAGACCTTTACTTTCGTTGAAAAGCCGGAGGCGCGCTATCTCCGCCTCTATGTCACCGAGGGCGTCGGGAAGTATGGCTCCGGGCAGGAGCTGTACGTCTACAAAGTGCCGGGAAGTACCCTGAGACTACAGGGCGACATCAATCGCGATGGAAGGATAGACGAGAACGACTTTACCTCCTATACGAACTATGTAGGTCTGAGGACAAAGGATGCCGACTTTGGCTACATCTCGATCGGGGACATCAATAAAAATGGTCTGATCGACGCCTACGACATCTCCACCGTGGGGACGGTGCTCGACGGTGGGGTCTACCCGTCAAGCAAGGTGGTGAGCGGACGAGTGACCCTCTCAACAGACCGGACCACTTTTACCGAGGGTGAGGAGATCAAGATCCTTGTCACTGGAAGCGATCTGAAGCAGGTCAATGCCCTTAGCCTTGCCTTGCCCTACGATGCGACCCTTGTCCGGTATGTCGGCATGCGGCTCATCGGTATGAAGGATCTGGTCAATCTCTCTTACGACCGACTTCACAGTGATGGATCTAAGGAGCTCCTTCCCACCTTCGTCAATAGGGGAAACAACTTCCTCCTCGAGGACAGCGAGCTCTTTGAGATCACCTTCCGCGCACTGAAGTCCGGCAGCTGGACACCAGAGGCCGTGGACGGACTGCTGGTGGACCGAAACCTCAATATCATCGATCCACTCACAAAATAAATAGGAGTGACTGAGGATATACTGCAATACTGCTGGAGCAACCGGCTCTTCGATGACCTCACCGTGCGGAGTCAGCAGGTCGAGGTGGAGAGTGTCGGTGTGCAAAACAGCTCCGATGGGCCCGACTTCACCATGGCACGTATTCGCTTAGGGAAGATCCTATGGGTAGGTAGCGTAGAGCTGCACCTGCGTGCATCTGACTGGTACGCCCACGGGCACGACACCGACCCACGCTACTCCGATCTCATACTCCACATCGTCCTAGAGGACGACAGAGAGGTATACGACCAGAGAGGCGAGAGAGTGCCTTGTGGGGTGCTGCGCCTCAGCAAGGAGTCGGTAGACCGGATGACAGAGCTACAGGTGAGTGGGCGCTCCCTCCGCTGCACACCTGAGATCACCGAGATCAGCATCGATGAGATCAGGAGTTGCTTCCGACCACTCATCCATGAGCGGATGCACAATAGGGTGGAGCGAATGGCAGCAGGTCCGGTCCATGAGGGCGGGGTCAATGCCTTCCTCTTCCGCTCTATTATGCGCTACCTCGGCTGTCACCGCAACAATGACCCTATGGAGGAGACCGCCCGAAGCATCCCCTACAGAGCCCTTAAGCGCCACGCCTCCGACCCTACGGCCTTGGAGGCGATACTGCTCGGACAGGCGGGACTTCTCCAGACCACAGCTCCCCGAGATGAGTACGAGGCACAGCTGACCGAGGAGTATCTCTTCTACCGCTCTGCCTTTGACCTCACACCGATCGGGGAAGGAAAGTTTCGCAAGCTAAGGCTACGCCCTGCCGCCTACCCCGCACGGATGCTATCCGTAGCGGCTCAGATCTTCCACCACGAGGATGAGCTGATGGGGGCTGTCACCACGAGAGACTGGGAGATGCTGGATCACCTGCTACGGGTGGAGCCCTCACCCTACTGGCAGTCTCACCTCGACTTCGGTCAGCCGTCATCTCGCCGGATAGGAGCAATAGGCGACAGTCTGATCCGGATCTTGATGATCAACGCCATCATCCCCACCGTCTATTACTATGCGGAGTGGAGCGGCTCACACGCGGGCAAGGAGGCCGCACTCGACCGGCTGCGGGAGCTCCCTCCCGAGCGAAATAGCTACATCGATCTCTTCAGCCGGTATGGCATCACGGCGACCAACGCCCTCGATACCCAGTGTATGCTGGAGCTCTACACCAACCACTGCATCCCCTACCACTGCCTCAGTTGCCCGATGGCGGTCCGGCTCTTCGAGCTGCTTCGCACACTGCCACAGAGCGGTCGATCTACATAGGTCTGACAAGCAAAGCGACCCCACCGCATCTGCAGTAGGGTCGCTTCGTCAGTTGTCCTATAAGGACTCGAACCTTAAATTCAAGAGCCAGAATCTTGCGTGTTGCCAATTACACCATAGGACATTGTGTCTCTTTGACGTTGCAAAGGTAAGACTATTTACCGACTTAGCCAATAGCTGTAAGCAAATATTTTCACAATGGTTAGCCACAAGCCTCTCCGCATTGATCGTTATGAACGGGAAGTGAAAAAGTGGGTACCCTACTCTCATGGCAGCGATGACTCAGCCCTTGAAATTGGAGAAGGACAGAGTGAGCGAAAAGTGGTAAATTTGGCGCACCAATTAGGTCTTCACATTGAGGTTGAGGGCCTATGAATTAGAATGGACTTATCCGCCTCAAGCACGGATACTTGATATACTCATCGTTATGTCACAAGGCTTCAAAAAGTTTATCACCTGGCTCTGGATCATCTTCGCTGCCGGAGTCGTGGCCGTAATACTCCTCTTTTTCCTGATCTCTAAGGGGGTCATCGGCTATATGCCCCCGATTGAGGACCTGCAAAATCCGATCGACCGCTACGCCTCACAGGTGATCAGTCAGGATGGCCAGGTGCTGGGGACCTATGCCTTGCAGGATAATAACCGAATCCATACGGACTACAACGACCTCGCACCCTCGCTCGTCCATGCGCTTATCGCTACTGAGGACAAGCGATTTACCGACCACAGCGGCATCGACATGATGGGCGTGCTGCGGGCTTTCTTCCGCACCATCATCATGGGCGACAAGGACTCCGGCGGTGGTAGTACGATCACCCAGCAGCTCGCAAAGCAGCTCTACTCCCCACACGCAGACAATATCATAGAGAGGGCGCTGCAGAAGCCGATCGAGTGGGTCATAGCGGTGGAGCTGGAGCGACGCTACTCCAAGGAGGAGATCATCAGCCTGTACCTCAATCAATTTGACTTCCTCTACAATGCCATAGGGATCGAGCAGGCCTCACTCACCTACTTCAGCAAGCTACCCAAGGATCTGGAGGTGGAGGAGTCGGCTCTCCTCGTGGGTATGGTCAAGAATCCCTCCTTCTACAATCCCCGTCGCCATGAGGAGCGCGCTCTCACCCGGCGCAACCTAGTGATGGACCGAATGGTCGAGAAGGGCTTCCTCACTAAGGAGGAGGCTGCCAAGCACAAGGAGATCCCGATCAAGCTGGTCTTCAATCGCCGCACCCACAATAACGGAGCTGCGCCTTACTTCAGGGAGTATATCCGTCAGATCATGACAGCTAAGGAGCCCCGCCGGAGCGACTATCCAGACTGGCAGAGAGACCAGTACAGCCGAGACTCTGTCGCCTGGATCAATAATCCGCTCTATGGCTGGTGTGCAAAGAATAAGAAGGAGGATGGCTCCAACTACGACATCTATACGGACGGGCTCAAGATCTACACCGGGATCAATACCCGGATGCAGGAGCACGCCGAGGCGGCTATGATCGAGCACCTGGCCTCCACCCTTCAGCCCGCCTTTGATCGAGAGAAATCGGGTCGTGCCAATGCGCCCTTCTCCAATAGCATCACGTCCCAAGAGCGAGATAAGATCATTGACCGATCAGTCCGTCAGAGTGGACGTTACTTCACTATGCGAGCCGCAGGGATACCCGAGGAGGAGATCATCGCCTCCTTTGACAAGCCCACCGAGATGCAGGTATTTGCCTATGAGCGCAGCGGAGACAGTTACATCACCACCCTGCGCGATACGGTGATGACTCCGAGGGACTCAATCATATATGCCAAGACCTTCCTCCGATCCGGCTTTATGGCTATGGATAGCGAGACGGGAGAGGTACGCGCCTACGTCGGAGGACCGGACTTCCTCACCTTTAAGTACGACATGGTGACGCAGGGACGCCGTCAGGTGGGGTCGACGATCAAGCCTTATCTCTACTCCATGGCGATGAACGAGGGCTTCACTCCATGCGACCAATTGCTTCACGTACAGCCGGCACTCCGCAATCCTGACGGCTCCATCTGGACACCGCGAAACGCCGGCTCCTCCATGATCGGCGAGATGGTCTCCATCGGATGGGGACTGAAGCACTCGGATAACTGGGTCACCGCCTGGCTTATGGGTCAGCTGTCAAGTGATGGTTACTCAAATAGCTTCGTCAATTACCTCCACAGTATGGGCGTCACCGGCACGATAGAGCCGACCCTCGCCCTCTGTCTCGGCTCTTGTGACATATCGGTCGAGGAAATGGTGGGAGCCTTCACCACTTTTAGCCAAAAAGGAATGCGACAAGAGCCCCTCTACGTCACCAAGATTGTGGATAAGTATGGAAATGTGGTGGCCAACTTCACCTCCAAGGTCCACGAGGTCCTCCCTGAGGATGCCGCCTACAAGACGCTCTATATGATGCGTGAAGTAATGAATGGCGGTACCGGCAGCAGGATGCGCTTCCGTTACGGCATCGATGCCGATATGGGAGGGAAGACCGGTACGACACAGAATCATTCGGACGGATGGTTTATGTGCTTTACCCCTAAGCTCAGCACCGGCTGCTGGGTAGGTGGTGAGGACCGATCGATCCACTTCGATGGCATGCGCATGGGTCAGGGCGCGAGCTTGGCACTGCCGGTGGTGGCGAGGTTCTTCCAGAAGATCTACGGAGACAAGGAGCTACAGAAGGACACCTCCCTCGGCATTGATCCTGGGCTAAAATTTACCTTCCCCGAGGGCTTTGAGCCATGTCGCCGAGACGATGCTGCAGGTGTCGCGTACGACAGAGAGGATGTCACAGAGCCACACCAACAGCAAGCCCCCAAGGAGATCGACGACCTCTTCTCCTAATCGGTAGAGGACAGTACCAAAAAGTCGGATCCCGCACCTGATCAAGTGCGAGATCCGACTTTTTTCGGATCAGCAGGGTCCCCTATTACTTAAGGCTTCCCACCATATCCTCCGGGCGGACCCACTCGTCAAACTCCTCGGCAGTGAGGAAGCCGGACTTTACAGCCTCCTCGCGGAGTGTGGTCCCATTGTGGAATGCAGCCTTGGAGATCTTAGCCGCCTTCTCATACCCGATGTGGGTATTGAGTGCCGTGACCAGCATCAGAGAGTTATTGAGCAGGGTATTGATGCGCTCCCTATTTGGCTCAATGCCGGCAACGCAGTGCTCCTCCAGTGAGAGGCAGGCATCACCAAGCAGCTGAGCAGACTGGAGGAAGTTGGCAGCCATGACCGGCTTGAAGACATTCAGCTCGTAGTTGCCACTTGCACCGGCCATCGTGATCGTGGTCTGATTGCCAAAGACCTGCACGCAAACCATAGTCATCGCCTCACACTGGGTAGGATTGACCTTACCGGGCATGATCGAGGAGCCCGGCTCATTCTCCGGCAGGTGGATCTCACCGATGCCGCAGCGAGGTCCGGAGCCGAGGAGACGGATGTCATTGGCGATCTTAAAGAGAGAGGCCGCAAGACCATTGAGTGCCCCATGAGTCGCCACCACGGCGTCATGAGCGGCAAGTGACTCAAACTTATTGGGCGCCGTCACAAAGGGCTCCCCGGTAAAGTCTGCGATGTACTTGGCCACCAGCTCGGCGTAGCCCTTGGGCGTATTGAGTCCGGTGCCGACGGCCGTCCCGCCTAGCGCCAGCTCGGCGAGGTGCGGCAGGGTCGCCTCGATCGCTCTAACCGCATAGCCCAACTGTGCTGCGTAGCCGGAGAACTCCTGTCCGAGCGTCAGAGGGGTAGCATCCTGCAGGTGGGTCCGCCCGATCTTGACGATGTCCTTGAAGTCCTCAGCCTTCTTCTCGAGGCTCTTCTGGAGCTTCTTCACCGCCGGAAGAGTATGCTGTACCACCTTGGTGTAGGCGGCGATGCTCATCGCGGTGGGGAAGGTGTCGTTGCTGGACTGAGACTTATTGACATCGTCATTGGGGTGGATCAGGCTCGGCTCGCCCAGCTTGCCACCATTGAGGACGTGGCAGCGATTGGCAACCACCTCATTGACATTCATATTGGACTGCGTGCCGCTACCGGTCTGCCAGATGACGAGAGGGAACTGATCATCCAGCTTGCCCTCGATGATCTCGTCGCACGCCTGAGCGATGAGATCACGCTTCTCCTGAGGGAGGACCCCCAGCTCGCAATTGGCATAAGCGGCCGCCTTCTTCAGATACCCGAAGGCAGTGACGATCTCGTGAGGCATAGAGGCTGCGGGACCGATCCTGAAGTTATTACGGCTGCGCTCCGTCTGAGCAGCCCAGTACTTATCAGCGGGGACCTTCACCTCACCCATGGTGTCATGCTCGATACGATACTCCATAATTGGCTTGACTATTTTCTATTAGCGTTGTACTTACCTAACTTTCTTCCAAAGTTACCCAAAATAGAGTCTTTCGCAAAGCAGTCCCACCATCCTTGCTCCACCGGTCAGACTGCACTCTTAATTGTGAGCGGAAAGTGGCTCGCTATGTGGGGCATTTCTTTTACCGATATTAGGCGCAACTAATATCGGTATTAGTGACATCTAATATCGGTAAAAGAAATCAGCCGGTCCAATGGGCGAAATGGAGGTGACAATGAAGAGAAAAAATGTACCTTTGCGGTGACGGTGATCCGATGGACACTCGCTCATCGGAGTAAGAGGGAAACAGGTGCAAGTCCTGTGCAGACCCGCTGCTGTAAGTCTCCAACCGATCGGCTCGAAGTGATGCCACTGTGGTCCTCCTCGGAGGAGTATGGGAAGGCGACGAGCCGAGAGACAAGCCAGAAAACCTGCCGTCACGTGCATTTTGTATCGCTCCCGAGGACTGGAGCGGTGCCACTGAAAGGATGTAGTCCATCTGTATTTTCCAATTTTTGACTCGCTATCAGCGACTATTATCCCAAGTGTGGTCAGGTAATTCATACTGAGTGATGACGACCCTCTGTGAAGCGGATCGAGTCCATGCACTTTTAGGAGAGGCGGTCACCGACATCCGACGGTGGCGGCCTCTCCTTTTTTTGTACCTTTCGGTCAATTAGTTTTACTGACTCACTTTATTCATAGCGATGCGAAACTACTTCATCCTTGCGCTCTCCATCCTTGCGCTCTCCATCCTTGCGCTCTCCTGCCAGGCTCAGATCGCCGACACTTGGCATGGGATCTTGCAGGTCACACCAACCTACAGCCTGCCGCTTGTGCTCCACATTACTGAGGGGGCCGATGGCTACTCCGCCACCCTAGACAGCCCTGAGCAGGGGGCACAAGGGATCCCAGTGGATCAGATCAGCTTTAGCCCCGATAGCCGGATGCTCAGCTGGCAGAGCCGCACCATCGGTGCCAGCTATAGCGGGCAGCTCGAGGGTGATACGATCCAGGGAGACTTCTCTCAGCAGGGGTTTACCACCCGTCTGGATCTGATACGAGGTGCGTACCGGAAGAGCAAGCCCAAGGACGACCTCCCCTACCTCTCCACCGAGCTTGCCATCCCCTCGGCAGAGGTGACCCTCGCTGCCACACTGACGGAGCCTAGCGAGCAGAAGAGCTCTACCGCAGTGGTCTTGGTAGCGGGCAGTGGACCTAATGATAGGGACGAGAAGCTGGGACCACACAAGCCCCTCCGCGACATAGCCGACTACCTCACCCGGCAGGGCATCACCGTGCTGAGGTATGACAAGCGAGGAGTGGGCGAGTCTACGGGGGCATTCGGAGTCTCTATGCTGAGTGACTTCGTGGCAGATGCCAAGTCGGCACTTGAGTACCTCCGAGGGACGGGACGCTACTCGAGGGTGGGTCTCATAGGCCATAGCGAGGGAGGACTGATAGCCGAGAGTATCGCAGCAGAGAGTCCGGCAGACGTTGACTTCATCGTGCTGCTTGCCGCCCCGGGGACCTCAGGTGTGGAGGTCATCACATACCAGAATGTAGTAATGATGTCAAGCCTGATCTCCCCCGAGTCAAAGGAGGACTTCGCCAAGATTACCAGTAGGACATTCAAGGATCTCGCCTACCACTCCACCACCCGGGCGGAGGACTCTACGCTGATGCGGGGCTACTTCGAGAGGGTGCTACCGCTGGTCCGCGAGGAGCAGCGAGCCGGCACGAGAGCGATGGTGCTCAGCGACAGGTACTTCCGATCGATGCTTGATGCGACCTCCACACCATACTATAAGGAGTTCCTCAGGAGCGATCCCTCCGCCCTCCTTCCGCGGATCACCTGCCCGATACTGGCTCTTAATGGGAGTAAGGATATGCAGGTGGAGGCGTCAGACAATCTCGGCGCAGTCAAGCGCCTTGCGACAGCATCCTCCGGTGTGACGACAGAAGAGATTGCAGGGCTCAATCACCTTTTTCTACCCTGCAGCACCGGTCTCCCGGGCGAGTACGTCCACCTCAAGCCCGGCTTCTCGAGCTAGGCTCTGGAGATGATGACGGAGTGGATCAAGGAGGGGGAATTGGGCAGGTAATGCCTTTTGGGTAAATTTGCACTATCAGTGATAGTTATCAGTAAGTAATCCTCTATATGTTTTCCGGAATAGTCGAGACAACGGCAAAGGTGCTCCGCGTGGATCACCCTCACAATAGTACCAATGTGGACCTTACCCTGACCGTCCCCTTTTGGGACGAGTTGGCGATAGACCAAAGCGTGGCGCACAATGGAGTCTGCCTGACAGTTGTCTCAATCCATCCTGAGGAGAAGAGCTACACAGTCACCGCGGTGCAGGAGACCCTTGAGCGCTCCAACCTCGGCGACCTCAAGCCCGGTGATCGGGTCAATGTGGAGCGGAGCATGAGGAGTGATGGTCGCCTCGATGGGCATATCGTCCAGGGGCATGTCGATACCACTGCCGAGTGCATCGGGCTGGAGGATGTGGGTGGAAGCACCTACTACACCTTCCGCTACAGTGTCACTGACGAGATGGCAGCTCGTGGCTACACCACTGTGGAGAAGGGCTCTGTCTGCATCAATGGCGTCAGCCTCACCGTGGTGGACTCCGAGAGAGACACCTTCAAGGTCGCCATCATTCCCTACACCAAGGAAATCACCAACTTTGGTGACCTGTCTGAGGGGAAGCGGGTCAATCTTGAGTTTGACATCATCGGCAAGTACCTCGCCAAGCTTATCACCTTCCGTCAGTAACCCTCTCCCATGGACCCCGACAGCAACCCTCTCAGCGAGCTGATCCAGTCGCGCCAGAGTACTCGCAAGTATCTCGATAAGCCGGTACCACGTGAGGCAATCGAGCGCATACTTGATCTGACACACTTGGCACCATCTGCCACCAATTCGCAACCCTGGCGCTTCATCGTCGTTGATGATCCGGAGCTCAAGGTCGCTGTCGCGAAGTGCCTCACTTCCCCCCTACTCCCATCAATGAACACCTTCGCCAAGGAGGCGCCTGCGCTCATCGTCGTAGTCGAGGAGGCAGCCAATGTGGCGGCAAAAGTAGGAAACCTCCTCAAGAAACAGCACTTCTCCCGGATCGACATCGGTATCGCCGTGGGCTATCTCACGCTGGCAGCACGCAGCGAGGGGCTTGACACCTGCGTCATAGGCTGGGTGGATAATAAGAAGATCCAGGACATCCTCCGGATACCTCGGGAGAAGACGGTCCAGCTGGTGGTGTCGCTCGGCTACTCCGACGACCCTATGCGACCCAAGACCAGGAAGAAGATGGACAAGATCCGCTCCTATAATACGTACTAACCTCATCCCTCTGTAGCAACATCATTTATGGCTCAGAAACCAAGCATACCCAAGGGCACTCGTGACTTCTCCCCCGAGGAGATGGCGAAGCGCAATTACATACTCAATACGATCATCAGCACCTACCGGCTCTATGGCTATCGCGAGATACAGACGCCGGCGATGGAGAACCTCTCCACCCTACTCGGGAAGTATGGCGACGAGGGGGATCGGCTGATCTTCCGCATCCTCAACTCGGGCGACAGCCTCAAGGACTTCGACCGGCAGGAGCTGCTGACGATCGATCCGGCTGACTTTGCCTCCCGAGCCTGCGATCGTGGGTTGCGGTATGACCTAACGGTCCCCTTTGCTCGGTATGTGGTGCAGCACCGTAATGAGATCACCCTCCCCTTCAAGCGGTACCAGATACAGCCGGTATGGCGTGCGGATCGCCCCCAGAAGGGTCGGTACCGCGAGTTTTACCAGTGCGATGCCGACGTGATCGGCTCCGACTCCCTCCTGCATGAGGTGGAGCTGACACAGATCATCGATACCGTCTTCGCCAAGCTGGGCGTGCGGGTCGTGATCCTCCTCAATAATCGGAAACTCCTCACTGCCATCAGCGAGCAGCTGGGGATCGAGAACATCATCGACCTGACCGTCTCCATCGACAAGCTGGAGAAGATCGGCTGGGAGGGTGTCGAGGAGGAACTGCGTGGCAAGGGCATCGGCGAGGAGGCGATCAGTCGCTTAAAGCCGATCCTCGGTATCTCGGGAAGCAATGAGGAGAAGCTGGAGAAGCTCGCCGACCTCTTCTGCGAGAGCGAGGTGGGTCGCAAGGGGGTGGAGGAGCTGACCTACATCCTCGACAAGCTACACCACTGTCGCCTGCAAAATGAGGTTCGGCTGGACCTCTCATTGGCACGCGGCTTGGACTACTACACCGGGACAATCTTCGAGGTGAAAGCGCTCGACACCCCTATGGGGAGCATCACCGGTGGAGGTCGGTATGACAATCTCACAGGAGTATTTGGGCAGAGTGGTATGAGCGGTGTGGGGATTTCCTTCGGTGCGGAGCGGATCTTTGACGTACTCGAGGCGCTGGATCTCTATCCCGAGTCGACCCACTCGGGGACGCAGCTGCTCTTCATCAACTTTGGGGAGAAAGCTTTGGACTACATCCTTCCCCTACTCGGCGTGCTCCGCAGTGAGGGGATCACGGCGGAGGTCTACCCGGACGATGCGAAGATGAAGAAGCAGATGTCCTACGCCAATGCACTCTCGATCCCTTACGTTGCTTTCATCGGCGATGACGAGATCGAGCAACATACCATTAGCGTCAAGGATATGGAGTCGGGTGAGCAGCAGAGCTATACCACCGAGGAGCTGATAGCTCTCCTCCGGTCGTGAGTCATGGGTGACAGCGATACATACTGCAGGGTAGAGCTGCAGGGCAACGTGGGGCATGACCCGCTGATCCGCTACCTGGATGAGAGGACCTGCATGGCATCATTCAGCGTGGCGACAGACAGTCTCCTCCCCGACACTCCGGGTGGAGCGGTGACAGACTGGCATGACGTCGTCTGCTACCGGGAGCCCGCTCACTATGTGGAGGCCCACGTCCGTAAGGGGTATAAGGTTCGGGTGGTCGGCAGACTGACTTATAAGAGGTACCGCAGTGGAGAGGATAGATACAATCGCAAGGCGATGATCATTGCTGAGCAGGTCACTCTCATCTCTAAGCCTCAGCCCAAGACAGTGACCCCTCAAGAGGAGTTAATCACTTCGCCTTACGCAGACTATAGAGAGACGCTCAGTAAGGATGCTGAGTCAGGTCTGCCCTTTTGACATCCCCGATGATAGACAGCATAGCAATTTTTATCCTTGGAAGGCATCGAATACATCAGTAGCGGGCTACTAAAGGGCGTGGGCGTGATCCCGCTGGGACCGGAGGGCATCGTGACGCTGGTCATTACTCTGGTACTGATCGCAGTCTGTCTCTACTACAGTGGCTTTTGCTCCTCATCGGAAGTGGCCTACTTCGCCCTCACCCCATCGCAACTGGAGGAGCTGAAATCCTCTAAGGAGGAGCGGGACAAGAAGGTGATCTATCTGCTGGAGCATGGAGAGTATATGCTCAGCACGATATTGATCTCCAATAACTTCGTCAATACGGCGATCGTGATGCTGAGTGACTCGGTCGTCAATCAGACGCTGGACTTCTCCCATGCGCGTACGCTCGGCTTCATACTGCAGGTGGTGGTCATCACCTTTGCGATCCTGCTGGTGGGCGAGATTATCCCTAAGGTCTCCACACAGATGGATCCGCTCAGGGTGGCACGTCGTAATGTCACCACTCTCTTCACCTTCTATGGCGCCCTCAAGGGGATTAATAAGGCTCTCGTCCGTATGGGCGAAGTGATTGGCAAGTCCCTGACAAAGAATAAGTCTGAGCTCGACCGAGAGGACCTCAGCAAGGCAATCGAACTGACAACGGAGGACAGCGAGGAGCAGGGGGTGCTGAATGAGATACTGCTCTTCCAGCGCAAGACTGTCTCCGAGGTGATGACACCGAGGATCGATATGGCGGCGCTGGAGCTCTCAACACCCTATGCGGAGGTGCTCTCCTTCGTCGAGGAGTGCGGCTACTCGCGCATACCGGTCTACTACAAGCGGATCGACTCGATCAAGGGGATCCTGTACGCCAAGGACCTCCTACAGCATCTCAGCGAGGCACCCGACTTCCGATGGGAGGGATTGCTGAGAGAGGTACTATACACACCAGAGGACGTGAAGGTAAGCCATATGCTGGAGGTCTTCCGTAAGGAGCGTCGCCATATGGCGATCGTGGTGGATGAGTATGGTGGTACGAGCGGTCTGGTGACGATGGAGGATCTATTAGAGGAGATCGTCGGGGACATCGAGGACGAGTACGATGAGGATGAGCAGCTCTACAAGGAGCTTCCTGACGGGTCCTTTGTCTTCGATGGCAAGATCAGTATCCTTGACTTCCTCCGCATCGTCAAGGTGGAGGACTACGATGCCATCTTAAGGGTATCGGACGAGGCGGAGACGCTGGCGGGACTGCTGCTGGAGGTGAAGGGGGACTTTCCCCAAGTCAATGAGGTGATCACTATTGATGGGCATCAATTCAAGGTACTCTCCATCACCAACAGACGCATCAGCAAGATCCTCTTCATCCCCGACCCGACGAAGGCTCAGGATGACGAGGTGAGGGAGCAAGAGACTGAGGAGAGGCCATGACAAACCTGTCTTCTGTGGTGGTGATCCCCCGCATTGACTCAAGTGAGGATACCCACCTGACGCTGAAGCGTGGACTCCGGCGGCTCTTTGCCGACGAGGAGCTGCCGCATGTGGCTCATTACATAGACGGAGCGCCCTACTTCCCCAACCGACCCGACCTCCTCTACTCCTCCTCCGACTGCCACTGCAGCGTCGCCCTCCAGGTGGCTCCTGCGGGACTACTACCGGTGGGCATCGATGTCGAGGATAAGGCGGATCAGGCCGCGAGGATCCTCCCACGTTACACCACGGAAGCAGATCGCCGGGCAATGGCGAACTACCCACAGATAAGCCCACTCGAGCTATGGAGTGCCAAGGAGGCGATCTTCAAGGCCTTCAGCCGCTACGTGCGGGACTTCCAGACGGACATCACCCTCCTCTCTCCGGGACACTTCGCAGTCAATCGTCTCGGTGAGGTAGCGGTGTCCTATAGGTCGGGGAGCGAACTAAGTACTCTCTCCGAGAGCCACCACACTTATCCGGACTCTCTCGTCCTCGCCTTTATCACCGCTCCAGAGGTGGAGGAGCGGCTGATCGTCCTCTGAGGATATGCAAAAAGTGGTACCTTTGTCACCTAAACATAGTTTCAATCTAATTGCCAAAGAATATGGCCAAGAAAATCAAGGCAATCACGCCCCGGTCAGAGAATTACTCCCAGTGGTACAATGACATCGTACTGAAGGCTGACCTGGCGGAGAATGCTGCCGTCCGCGGCTGTATGGTCATCAAGCCATACGGCTTCGCTATCTGGGAGCGGATGAAGGAGCTTCTCGATAAGTCATTCAAGGAGACCGGCGTAAGCAACGCCTACTTTCCCCTCCTGATCCCTAAGTCCTTCCTCAGCCGGGAGGCGGAGCATGTCAAGGGCTTCGCCAAGGAGTGCGCTGTGGTGACTCACTACCGGCTCAAGGCGACAGAAGACGAGTCTGCTGTCATCGTCGACCCCGAGGCCAAGCTCGATGAGGAGCTGATCATCCGCCCCACCTCAGAGACGGTGATCTGGAATACGTACAAGAATTGGATCCACTCCTGGCGCGACCTCCCCCTGCTCTGCAATCAGTGGTGCAACGTCATGCGCTGGGAGATGCGTACCCGTCTCTTCCTCCGCACGAGCGAGTTCCTCTGGCAGGAGGGTCACACCGCCCATGCCACCGAGGAGGAGGCTCAGGAGCGTGCTCGTCAGATGCTCCGGGTGTATGCTGACTTTGCTGAGAAAAAGATGGCTATGCCGGTCATCCGCGGCGTAAAGACGCCCACAGAGCGCTTTGCCGGTGCCATCGACACCTACACCATTGAGGCGATGATGCAGGATGGGAAAGCGTTGCAGAGCGGTACGTCACACTTCTTGGGGCAAAACTTTGCCAAGGCCTTTGACGTCACCTTTGCCGATAAGGATGGCGAGGAGAAACTGGTCTGGGCCACCTCATGGGGCGTATCGACTCGCCTGATGGGTGCATTGATCATGACCCACTCTGATGACAACGGACTGGTGCTGCCCCCGGCGCTGGCTCCGATCGATGTTGTGATCATCCCGATCTACAAGAGCGATGAGGAGCGTGCTCAGATCACCGAGCTGGTGGAGCCGCTCATCAAGGAACTTCGCGATCACGACATTAAGGTAAAGTACGACGATGCGGACAACAAGAAGCCGGGGTGGAAGTTCTCCGAGTACGAGATGAAGGGCGTACCGGTTCGCCTCGCCCTCGGACCTCGCGACGTCGAGGAGGGGACGATAGAGGTGATGCGCCGAGACACGCTGGAGAAGGAGACCGTCCCCTACGAGGGCATCGGCAAGCGGGTCGAGGATCTGCTGGATCAGATCCAGGAGAATCTCTACAAGCGCGCCCTTGACTTCCGTACCGCACACACCTACAGCTGCGACGACTGGGACGACTTCTGCGAGAAGGTCGAGGCCGGTGGCTTCGTAATGGCGCACTGGGACGGCACCGCCGAGACCGAGGAGCGCATCAAGGACCTGACCAAGGCGACGATCCGATGCATTCCACTCAGTCAGCCTGACGAGCCGGGTAAGGACATCCTGACCGGCAAGCCCTCCGAGCGCCGAGTACTCTTTGCCTGCTCCTACTGATAAGGCTCGATGAGCCAAGCAGGACTACTTATCCTTATCGCCGTGGTGCTGGTCTGCCTGCTCCTCGGCGATACTCTTTTGAGGCGTGCCGGCTACCGCAATCACACCGTCAAGAGGAAGCCTAATGTACCTATGTCATCACCCTCTATTCCATACGCTGAGCTACTGAAGCAGCTCCAGCCACCTATGGTGCCTACCGAGGAGCTGGAGAGGCTGACAGCTGAGAAGCAAGGGATCTACCCACGCTACTTTATCCTCGACCTGCAGACCACCGGGCTCTCGATCCGGCAGGGCGAGGAAGACCGCATCGTGCAGGCAGCTTGGCTGGGCTTAGACGATCAATACCGTGAGCTCTGTCACGGCGTGGTGCTGGTGGAGCAGAGCAATGCCGGCAGCGACGAAGCGAGGAGGGTACACCACTTGGACACCCACACACTCCAGATCATGGGGAAGAGCGAGGAAGAGCTCCTCGAGCTGCTCCTTCCGCTCATCAAGAGATCCTCCGTCCTCGTCTGCCACAACGTCCGCTTTGACCTAAGCATCCTCCTCGGAGCGATACGGCGGCTACACCCGACGGCAGAGTATTGGCTCAAGCATAAGGAGGCGATCTGCACCATGGTGCTTAGCGCTGCCCTCGACCCTCACTGGCGACACCACTACCGCTCACTCACGTCCCTCACCAACGAGTACACCGGGATCAGTCCAGCAGACATGGACGCCATCGACATCACCGGCTGGCGAAATGTCTGCCTGACTCGGATCTGTCTCGCACAGCTACGCCTCCGCTACCCTGACGAGACGGAGCCGGGGGATCTACCCAACGTCGAGGACTATCTTGACCAACGAGTAGGACCTTAGGGCGCAATGGTATTTTTGCAATAAAGGATAGCAGAATTGTCTGTGTATAAGAAAAAAGGTATATTTGTACAGAAGATAGAGGAGGTAATCCCCCTATCGCCGAACACTAACCGTAGACACTAATTACACAAGGAAGAGTTATGAGTAACAATAATTCCGGAATAAAGTTTATGCTGGGTCTCTTCGTAGGCTCAGCCATCGGAGCGGCCATCGCATACCTCTCTGACGAGAGCCGTCGCAACCAGCTCATTGATGATATGTCTGACACCGCAGACAAGGTGAAGAGCAACGTGAAGGACGCTTATTATGAGGGTCGTATCCGCGCGCGCAAGGCCGGTCGCGACCTCTCTCACTACGTTGAGGACATCAAGGGCGACGCAGAGGACATCTACTCTACAGTGAAGGACTCCGCTTCCCAGCTGGGAAATAAGGCTAAGGACACCGCTCAGAAGGTTGCTGACCTGACTGAGGAGGAGCTCGAGGACCTCAAGGCTGAGGCCAAGGAGCAGAAGGACAAGCTCGCTGAGGAGGCCAAGAAGAAGGTCAGCAAGGACTAAGCCCCCTTGGCGCACTCAGAGCCACTTATCTACAGATGGGATTGCCGAAGTATCCTCACAAGGATCCTTCGCTGTCCCATCTGTCTTTATCCCACGAGAGTATCACCTTACTTATAGGGCACAGACATGGCTAAGACAATAAAGCAAATCATCGATGAAGTAAAGACAGAGGCTCTCTCCTTCGTGGGTGCCAAGCGCGAACTCGCAAAGCTCGAGGCAATCGAGAAGGGAGTCCCTGCCGGCATCAAAGGGGTGTACTACCTTATTATGGCTGTCGTCGGGCTGACGGCACTCCTATTTCTTCAAGTGGTCATCGCACTGCTTTTTGCCATGATCTTTGCTTCCGACCTACTGAGCGCCTACGACACAGTCTCCGCTCTGGCAGCTGGATTCGGGTGCTTAGTGGGGCTACTGCTACTCATCGAGCTCATCCTCCTTCTTCTCAAGAAGCCGATCACCAGCTCGCTCGAGGAGAAGATCATCTCCGCTCAGCTGGATAAGCTGGAGGATATGGAGGAGAAAGAGGCCGGAGAGGCTCGGCGTGAGACCGCCACAGTGACCATGGTCGCCGACGTGACTGATGTCCATGGCGAGTCAGTGATCCCCGGTACAGAGTCACCGGACCACCCGGTTGTGGAGGTTCACCAGTTTACTGACGAGGACGTCCTGCAGGGCAACTAACCATCATTTCCTCTGAGAGAGTACACTACTATGAGTACAAAAGCATATAAGCCAGACTATAAGAGCCGGCTGGAGGCGCAGAAGCACCGCTTAGAGAGCAGATCGGAGGAGAGCAAGATGCGGATCCTCAATAATGTCGACTACCTCCGCACCGATGGTGCCGAGGTAGTCAAGACAGAGGCGCTGAGAGCCCTCTCAGACAAGAGTCCGGTAGCGGCAAAGCTGGTAGGAAACGTGCTGGGCATCAAGGCCCCCTCTGACAGGCCCCACACCCATATCGTCCGTATGGATCGCGATCAGGATGGCACGATGAGTGAGCATACACGTGTCTCCCGTCTCCTCCGGGACACCCAGTCGGGAGAGGGCACCGGTAAGCCCTCCATAGTAAGCAGGCTACAGGACTCCTCATGGAGCACACTTCTCCAGGACGTGGTGATACCTGCAGGATTAGCCGTCGGTAGCAGCCTCCTACTCGCTGGGACCCTTCGGGGAGCCGGCAGTGGTCTCCGTGGCTTGACTAAAGGACTTATCAAAGGAATCGGAAAAGGGGTTTTCAAACTGTAAAAACGGACGAAAAACCGATTTTTTTAATTATATTTGTCCATCGAAAGATTGATGATTGCGGATCATACCGCAGTCTCTATAACACTGACACCAGTAACTGATTTTATATAACAGACAATCACTATGATCAAAGTAGCTATCAACGGCTTTGGCCGTATCGGTCGCTGTGCATTCCGCGCAGCTCAGAAGCACGACAACATCCAGATCGTTGCCATCAATGACCTCTTGGACGTCGACTACCTCGCTTATATGCTGAAGTACGACACCATGCACGGTAAGTTTGAGGGCGAGGTGGACTGCGATAAGGAGAAGAACCTCCTGATCGTCAATGGAAATAAGATCCGCTGCACCCAGGAGACCGATGCTGCTAATTGCAAGTGGGACGAGGTCGGCGCCGAGTATGTACTCGAGTGCACCGGCTTCTACCTCACCAAGGAGAAGAGCGAGGCTCACCTCAGAGGTGGTGCCAAGTATGTCATTATGAGCGCCCCCTCCAAGGACGACACCCCTATGTTCGTCATGGGTGTTAATAACACCACCTACAAGAAGGGCACCCAGATCGTCTCCAACGCCAGCTGCACCACCAACT
This sequence comes from Porphyromonas sp. C0041D3, assembly GCF_056590575.1. Taxonomy (NCBI): domain Bacteria; kingdom Pseudomonadati; phylum Bacteroidota; class Bacteroidia; order Bacteroidales; family Porphyromonadaceae; genus Porphyromonas; species Porphyromonas sp. C0041D3. Next base: position 171,815 of record NZ_JBWPWJ010000004.1, on the reverse strand, counting down.
GCCTCGCACCCCTCGCTAAGGTGCTGCACGACAACTTTGGCATCAAGGATGGTCTTATGACCACCGTACACTCCACCACCGCTACCCAGAAGACCGTCGATGGTCCCTCCAAGAAGGACTGGCGTGGTGGCCGTGCTGCTGCCGGCAACATCATCCCCTCCTCTACTGGTGCCGCTAAGGCTGTAGGTAAGGTGATCCCCTCTCTCAATGGCAAGCTGACCGGTATGTCCCTCCGCGTGCCTACTCTGGACGTCTCTGTCGTTGACCTGACCGTCAACCTCGAGAAGCCCGCCACCTATGAGGAGATCTGCAAGGCAATGAAGAAGGCCAGCGAGGGCGAGATGAAGGGCATCCTCGCCTACACTGATGAGGCTGTTGTTTCTTCCGACTTCCTCGGCGACACCCACACCTCTATCTTTGATGCCACCGCAGGTATCGCTCTTACCGATACCTTCGTAAAGGTACTCTCTTGGTACGACAACGAGATCGGCTACTCTAATAAGCTGATCGAGCTCTGCGAATACATCGCTAAGGTAAATGCGTAAGTAATCGCATCCCACAGACTACTCCCCACTCTGGGAGTAGAGCTCAAAGGGGGCTGTGCTGACACTGGTCAGCACAGCCCTTTTTTCTTTTTCCAAAACCGGTAAAGAGGGTCCTGCTATGGAATAGTCTCAAGGAGAGAGCGTATCGTAGCACTAAGGTTAGCCCGAGCCACTTCGGGTCTCATCGCCACATCCAGCAGGGTCCCGGGAGGATTAATGCAGGCGACGCGATCGAAGCCGGCAGCGAGCAACTTATCCCTTGCCCCGACTCGGCCGGCAACGAGCCAGGTAGGCACACCGGCGGATCTCGCACGCCTCATAATGCCGTAGGGCAACTTCCCCATCAGGGTCTGATCATCGGCACTCCCTTCACCGGTGATCACACAGTCGGCACCACGAACGAGGTCATCAAAGTGCAGGTACTCCAGGAGCAGGTCGATCCCGGACCGGCACTCCGCCCCCAGAAATTGCATAAAGGCGTAGCCCAGTCCGCCTGCTGCACCCGCACCCCGCTCACCACTGCGATCGTAGCCAAGGTGATCCGCTGCTCGAGCTGCCAGCTCTCGCATCCTACCCTCGATCACCGAGACCACCACCGGAGTCGCGCCCTTCTGTGGAGCAAAGACGCAAGCCGCACCACGAGGGCCATAGAGCGGATTAGTGACATCACTCGCCAAGGTGAAGTGACAGTCGCAGAGCGCATCACCGAGTGCCTCTCGCGCCACCCCGAGAGCGTCAGTCAGCGCCTGCAGCATACCCACTCCACCATCGCAGGTGGCGGTGCCGCCCAGCCCTATTATGAACCGCCGGTAACCGCGACGATAGGCATCAGTTACCAACTGACCCACCCCATACGAGGAGGCCACGAGCGGATTACGCCGATCCGGAGGCACAAGGTGGAGTCCCACGGCTTGGGCTGACTCGATGAGCACCACCTGTCCCCTCGTGATGCCGTAGTCAGCAGTGACTGGGCTCCCCAGTGGATCCCTCACTCGTAGATATACACGCTCTCCCCCCATCACTGCCAAGAAAGCGTCCAGCATCCCCTCCCCTCCATCTGAGACTGGGACGGAGATCACCTCCGCTAGAGGATCAGCACGGCGGATCGTCTCCGAGACAACCGCCTCCGCCTCCAGCGAACTCAGGCACCCCTTGAAGGAGTCTATGACTAATAGATAGCTTCTCATTGCGATCACAATATAGCGAGAATGTCTTGCCCTAGGAAAACCCGGATCCCCATACCGATGATGACGGGATATGAGGTACAAATACTATTCAGCTCTATATGCAGAGGCGGGAATGAAGCACCATAGCGGGTGACCGCTTCATAGCCCTAAAGCCCCGGGGCAAGTGTCGCACAACCCCTACTAATCCGCATACACCGTGGCGCAGTTACCGTCTAGGAAAGTACGACTATTGCGTGGTAGAACAATAAGAAAACGACGTGCTCCTCATTCGCTTAGGATACTCATAAGAGTTTGGGACCCAACACGTACTCACCAACATCTGTCTTCGCCACCTCGTGCTCCTACTGATGCTATAGCGAACAGGCATCCTTGGATTATTATCAAATGCTTCACCTCTGTAGCACTAGACCAGACGCACAACAAATCTTCCGAGGCTACAATACCACGGAAGATTTGTTCTAGACGATATGCTACTTGTTACAAGGATTCTCCTCTTTGGCCTTGTACAGACTTTATGTCTGCACTCAGTTTCCTCCGCTTTCCAGCCAAGAAAAAGAAGAGTGTCCCAAGTAGAGCGATTAGTCCGGCACCCTCATACGTACCGGAATACATGGAAAGTATAACAGACGCAGCAAGAAAAATTCCCACGATTGATTCGAAAACGACCAAAAGAAGGTTCCTTCTCTTTTCCGAAAGTGCCGCTTTTCTTTCTCCGGGGTTAACACTCATATTTACCACTGTCTTTCATCTCTTGCAATGTTCATTTGCCGCCTCAAATATACGTGTTTTTCTTATTTTATGCAAATTCACCCACCAACCTCAATTCTGCATGAAAGTTGATGCGGTGAGAAAAGTGGCGGCAGGACACTTTTTTGAGGACTTATGGTGGTAAGTTTAGCTCATAGTTCCGTTTTTTTGGTCTTCAGACCGGATGTATCGTGCGAAAAAAGACGCTGTGTATGAGCTTTTACCCTTGTTTTTCACCCCTTTAGGGTGCTTAGGGTACGGGGTGGCTGGAGCAGATCGCTGCCGTACTGCTCCTTCAGGTGAAAACGTCTTTGCTTCAGACTCATACTTTTCGTCTTAGTACATATTGAAGTAAGATGTCAGGTGGGGAGAAAAGGTCGAGGTACCAGCCGGATTTTTCCTTGACCCACTGGGCGGGACAGGTTACAAAGTTGTATATGAATGCCTTGAGCCTTGACGTCCGAGGTAGAGAGGTGATCCTCGAGAGTCCCTCCACAAATGCGGTATAGAGGTTGCGAAGAATGGCCATCAGGATCATAAAGACTGTATTGGACTTCATTTCAGAGGAGGGGAGGCGAGACCAATTGAAGTCGTTTTTGAGCTGATCAAAATTGCGCTCTACGGCACCTCTGGCGTTGTAGGTCTCGATCACCTCTTTGTCACTGAGCTCTTTAGCGTTAGTCAGGATGGCAAAGCACTTATATTGTTTCTTCTCAAACAGTGTCCCATCGTAGCTTGAGTCGATCTGCCGATAGAGGACGATCTCATAGCCTTTCTCACTGAAGCCGGGAAAATTGTCGAAGACCACTCGTCTCGACTCCAGTCTTCTCCCTCCCTCCAGCCTGACGGGATGCCGTCCGGCGGTGGATTCATTGGCCAGGCTCCTGTAGTAGTCCGTATTGGCGGCTCTGATAAACACCCGACTTGCGTGCTTGGAGACTTCCTTGATGATCTCTTTTGTGTAGCTGCCGCAGTCCTTGACGGCATTTCGCACCCTCAAGCCATGCTTCTCAAGCAACTCGAAAGCACGCTTGAGCGTGTCTGCCTGTCGGTAAGTGGGCGGGGCATTTCCATCCCTGTTCTCGATGTAGAAGGGGTGTCCGTTGACGAAAGCCACACCGGGGAAGTAGCCCCGGCACTCCTCAAAGGTGTACTTCGCATCCTGGTTCTCTGTCTTTATCAGCACGTTGTCATAGTCAAAATCTACCCACTCTCCGTCCTTTCTCAGGTCAAAGCACCTCAATACTGACTGCATCAGCAGGTTGTTGAGTTTACTATTGATATTGAAGTTGTAGGATATTTGGGAGGCGGGGTGGGAGAAGTCACTATTCTCTGTGGACAGCTCTTCGAGGTACCTCAGAGTGGTATCCGAAGAGGGAATCCTTGACTTGCCCGGGATCCGGCGGATCTCGGAGCGGCATCTATTCACGTCCTCAATGCAGGATCCCCCGCAGAGGACTCTGTACATGAGTGCACCCAGAATATCCGAGTGGCGGTAAACGACCCCCTGGCGCTCACGAGCCCCGAGGACGATGTCAAGCGATTTTGCGATGGACGCAAAGAGCGGATCAGAGAAGAAGAAATTCAATCCCCCAAACGATTGTATGGGGTATCCACTTTTTACTCGTATATTTGCTATGTAACCCATAAGTGTATCAGTGTTTTATGGTATATAAAGATACACGAATTACACCTAAGGGGGCAATGAATTCAGCGGAATTCTTTGCCCCTTTTTCACCCCTTATCTTTTTCTTGCGGAATTAAGGTGCGATTTCCCACCCTTCATTTTTGCCCCGATCGCAGCCCTCGGAATCTAGGGATTACGAGAGGAATGAACTAGTTGGAAGTATTAATAATCATTCATCTCGCAGTTCTATCGTGTCATAAATAACAAGAAGGCCGATCGGAAAATACCTATTTTTAGGTATTGTGTGTTCTGGAACACTTTACGAATTTTGCTCACAGAAGTAGGATAAAGCACTTATTATGCAGACGACAAAGGAACATACACGCAGACTATTGCAAGATACAGCTCGAGAAGCGTTTCTGAGGAAAGGCTTCAAGGCGGTGTCTATGCGTGAGATTTCCAAGCTGTCTGGTGTTGGGCTAAGCAACATATACAATTATTATCCCTGCAAGGATGATTTGCTGACAATCGTCTTGCGTCCACTTTTGGAGGCGATGACTAACATGCTGGAAAACCACAATTGTGATAATAACCTTTCACTTGAGATCTTTACCTCAGAAGAGTATCACCGTCAATCTATGCAAGATGTAATGGGTGTGATTACTCGTTATCGCAAGGAGTTCAGGTTGCTATTTCTCGATACTCGAGATACACGATTTGAAGACTTTTGGGAGCGATGGATTGATAAAAGCACGATAACCGGAATCGAGTATTTAGAAAGGATGAAAGAATTATATCCGGGGCTAGATACTAATGTTTCCCCTTTTTTCATACACTTCATCAGCTCTTGGTGGATCAGTATGGTGAGAGAGATTGTATTGCACGAGGAGCTCTCCTCCGAGGATACCGAATGCTTTATCGGTGAATACATCCACTTCAGTACAGGTGGGTGGAAGCGACTTATGAAGGTAGATCATCAGAGCGGATTGTGAGCATTACAGATATTACTAGCAATGAAAGAATTACTCTTTGAAGAGGGCGTTGATGGGCTTTCTCACTTTGATGCTGATAATTGTGGGCAAAGCCGTGGCAATGTCTATTGCACTAAAGTTTGGAACGAGTCGTCAATGACAATAAAGAATGAAATCAATGATACAGACTATCCAAATACAAAGTAGCGGGGGATTTATTCTGGAGTTCTGCAGTATAAGAGATTTCATTTTAGGAAATCATCCTATCGAGCGAGTCGCCTACAGAGGCGGCTCGCTTTGTTTTTGAACAAAACGTCTTCCTGTTCTCTTTTGAACTATTGCCACTTAGGAGTAAAGACACTTCAAGATCAATATAACATGAAACGATATGAAAATAGAAAGAATTAACAATTGGTTTGCCTTATGCGGCAAAAGAATGATGCGTAATCGCTGGGTAGTGTTGGGAGGGTTTATCCTGATCCTTGCCATTGGCGTATCGGGACTTAGGTACTTCAAGGTAAGTGCCTCATGGGAAGACTACTTTCTCGAAGACGACCCGATGCTTGTCAAGACCGAAGAATTCAAGGAGATATTCGGGAATGACAACTTCGCAGCCGTGCTGACTAGGTGTGACAATTCGTTTACGAAAAACAATCTGGAGCTGATCCGTGAACTAACGAACGAGATGGTGGACAGCCTTTCGTACGCCGACAAAATAACCTCTCTGACTGACATCGAGTTTATGATGGGAGGCGAAGATGGTATCGCCATTGAGCAGATAGTCCCCGATACGATCCCTACGGATCCCAAGCAATTGGAAGAGATTCGTCGCAAGGCTTATATGAAACCTCACGTAGCGGAGCGATTAATTTCCAAAGATGGGACGCTTTCGTGGATTATACTCAAGCTACGTACTTTTCCGGAAGACTCTGTTTGGAATAAGGGGAAGAACCCTGTTTCACCCGAGGTCCTTACGGGCAATGAACTAGATCATATTATCACCAAGGACAAGTACAAGGCACTTCATCCCAAAGGAACTGGGCTACCCTATGTGACAGCGATGAAAATGAAATGGATTGGGAAGGAAATGCCACGTGTAATGGGTATCGCAGCCCTCGTCTCCATTCTCATTCTCCTACTGGTGACACGTTCATTTAGAGGGGTCGTCGTCCCTCTTCTCACCGCTATCAGCTCCATCATCGTGGTGTATGGGGTACTGGGATATGTTGGTATGACCATAGACAGCGGTATGGTAATGATCCCTATGTTGCTGGTCTTTGCCGTTTCCATTGCATACAATATTCACGTATACACCTATTTCAAGCGTAGGTTCCTCATTCATGGAATAAGGAAACAAGCCGTAGAGGAAACGGTAGGGGAAATGGGGTGGCCAGTGCTTTTCAGTGCACTCACCACTTTCGCTTCCTTGCTTTCATTCCTCGCCATTCCTATGCAGCCGATGCGTTTTATCGGAATAGCCTCCTCTTCGTGTGTGATGCTGTCATTTCTTTTCTCCATCACCTTGATGCCCATTCTCCTCAGTTTTGGCAAGGACGGAAAGCCTCATCCCAAGGTACAGGAGACTGGTGGGCGATGGATGGATCAGAAGCTGGAAAGCTTAGGCAAGAGTGTACTCAGGCATGGCACCTTGATACTATGGCTTACCGGGATTATCTCTGTGGTTCTTATCTACCAATTCACCAAAATAGAGACGGCTTTTGATGTAGAGCGAACGATGGGACGAAAGATTGATTATGTTAACAACCTATTGGAGGTGGGAGAAAGCGAACTTGGGTCTGTCTATACCTACGATGTAATGATTGACTTCCCAGAAGATGGATTGGCAAAGTCTCCAGCAATGCTACTGCGATTGGACTCCCTTGCACAGCATGCTGGTGGGTATAAGTTGACCAAACGAACGACCTCGGTATTGAATATACTCAAAGACCTAAATCAAACGCTCCATGACGGTAATCCTTCTTATTATACCATCCCCCATAACCCTGATGAGGTTGCACAGCTGTTGCTCCTTTACGAAAATGCGGGAGGTAGTGAAGCTGAGTATTGGATAGATTACGACTACCGCCGTCTTCGTCTGATGGTGGAGATGAATTCATACGATTCTGGGGAAACGGAGCGAGAGTTGAACGATATAATTGCTTACGCACAGAGGCTCTTCCCCAATGCAGCGGTCACAACCGTTGGAAGTATCCCACAGTTTACCGTAATGATGCAGTATATCGCACGCGGGCAAATGGTTTCGTTCGCCATTTCTCTCCTTATTATAGGTATACTGATGATGATCGTTTTCGGCAGTGTACGCATAGGGCTTGTCGGTTTAATCCCCAATATCACACCGGCACTAGTCGTTGGCGGACTAATGGGGTGGCTGGGCTATCCATTGGATATGATGACGGCCACTATTATGCCGATGATCCTCGGCTTGGCTGTGGACGATACCATACACTTCATCAATCATAGTCATCTTGAGTTTGACCGTAAGGGCAATTATAGGAATGCGATCCTTCGTTCATTCCACACCATTGGTACTCCAATCGTCTTAACAAGCGTAGTAATCTGTGCCAATTTCGCTGTATACACCACATCAGAGGGACTCTCCTTTGTACATATGGGCATACTATCTGTGGCAGGGATCTTGTCGGCACTGCTTGCCGACCTCTTTGTGACGCCTATACTCATCCAGAAGTTCCGTCTGTTTGGCAAGGAGACGAACACTATTGAAAGACCAAAAGAACAAACAAACATAATTGAATCATAATGAGTAATACAAACAAACAAAAGAAGCCGTCGGTATTGAAGCGATCACTCCACTACGCAGGTAAGAAAAGGTATATGCTTCCGCTGGCGATGGTTTTCTCAGCCCTCTCGGGTGTTTTGGTACGGATGCAGAGTTGCAGGTGCAATCGGCTACCTACAGGAAGATGCTTGAAAAGTCAATAGGATAAAATCAACAACAAAATATCAATCATGATGAAAAGAATTATTTTAGCAAGTTTGGTGGTTTGGGCTTTTGCCGCCACTGCAATGGCTCAGTCGGGCAGAGAGATTGCCCAAAAAGTAAAAGATCGTCCCGATGGCGATACCCGTCAATCGGAATTGGTCATGAAACTGATCAATAAGCGTGGGGCGGTACGCGAGCGGAAGCTTATCTCTTACTCCATAGACGTGGGAGCGGGGAAAAAAGACCGTAAGAGTATCATGTTCTTCCTATATCCCGGAGATGTAAAAGGGACGGGCTTTCTCACTTGGGATTACGACAATCCTAATAAAGACGATGACAGATGGCTCTACTTGCCCGCGATGAAGAAAACCCGCCGCATCAGTGGCTCTTCTGCCAAGCAGGATTACTTTATGGGCAGTGACTTCACCTATGATGATATGGGCAGTCGCAATGTAGACGAAGACTCCCACCAGTTGCTGGGCGAAGAGACTATTGGCGGACACAAGTGCTGGAAGCTGGAATACACGCCTAAAGACAAACGTGAGATCTACTCTAGAAAGGTGGCGTGGATTCGTCAAGACTGCCTTATCGCCGTTAAGGTGGAGTACTACGACAAGATGGGGAAGCTACACCGTCGCCTTGAATTGTCGGACATTGTGAAGATTTCTGGTTTTTGGATTGCAAAAAAACTGCATATGACCAATGTTCAGACTAATCATCAGACGATTCTTGAGTTTAAGGATCCTAAGTTCAATACCCCTATGAACGAGGCTCAATTCAGTGTAAGCACCTTGGAAAAAGGCCGATTCTAATGACAGATACAACTAGTCATTCAGCAAAATTCTTGTTGCTGTTTATTCTCTTCTTGCCCCTGCATATCGCATGGGGTCAAGAAGAGGTGGCTTCATCGTGGCAAGTCAAAGGATTTGTGGATACCTATCATGCCGTCCGATCCGAAAAACCGAATAACTTTATGTCTTCGCGCACGAGAATAAGGGGAGAGATAGGTAAAAGTTTTGAAGGCTCTTCGCTTTTTGTCTCATTCAACGCAACTTACAATGCATTATTAAAAGAGCGTACAGGTTTTGAACTGCGGGAAGCGTATCTTGACCATAGAGATGACCATTGGGGCTTTCGTCTTGGGCGACAATTGGTCATTTGGGGGGCGGCAGACGGTGTGCGTATTACCGACTTGGTCTCTCCTATGGATATGACAGAGTTCTTGGCACAAGACTATGATGACATTCGGATGCCAGTCAATGCTCTACGCCTTTTCGTTTTTAACGATACAATAAAATTGGAACTGCTTGCCGTGCCAACCTTTGAAGGGTATAAACTACCTACCGACGCAATAAATCCATGGTGTATTTTGCCCAAAGATAGCCCACTGCCTATTGTCTGGGAAGAAAACGGGAGCCACCCCAGTCTTCATTTTGCCAATATCGAGTATGGCGGAAAGCTATCTTTTACCTTGCCTGGAGTGGACTTTTCGCTCTCCGCATTGCATACGTGGAACAAGATGCCCGTGTTTACGTATCGCCCTACAGATACCCACATTGTCGTTTCTCCGCAATACTACCGAATGGGATTTTTCGGAGGAGACATATCCAAACCTCTAGGGCAACTGGTATTACGAGGAGAAGCAGCCTTCAATGTGGGGAAGCATTTCAGCTATAGACCTGATGCGTCTGATCAAGGACAAAAGGGATTCAACACTGTGAATTATCTCGTGGGTATCGATTGGTATGCCCCCAAAGATTGGGTGGTGATGGCACAGTTTTCCTCTGAAAGCATCCTAAAGTACGGAGACCAGATTGCACAGCCGCGTCACAATTCACTCCTTACGCTCAATGTGTCGAAAAAGCTGTTGGATAACACTCTACAACTCTCCAACTTCACCTATTTCGACCTCAATCATAAAGGTTGGTTTAGTCGGTTTACTGCCGCCTACTCTCTGAATGACTTCATTCAGCTCTCTCTCGGGTATGATTGGTTTGGAGGCGATGAAGGTATGTTCAGCACGTACAAAAACAACTCAGAAGTATGGGCGAAGGCAAAATATAGCTTTTAATTGAATGTGATGAGCAAAGCAAACGATACCAGCTGCCTCAATTCCGCATAAAAGTTGATGCGGAATTGAGGATCGATCCCTGACCGGCACTCCGCTCCGAGGAATTGCATAAAGGCATAGCCCAGTCCGCCCGCAGCTCCTGCACCCGGCTCACCACTTCGATCGTAGCCAAGGTGGTCCGCTGCTTGAGATGCCAGCTCTCGCATCCTACCCTCAATTACCGACACCATCGTCGGGGTCGCACCCTTCTGTGGAGCGAAGATGAGAGCCGCACCACGGGCACCACAGAGCGGATTAGTGACATCACTCGCCAGGATGAAGTGACAGTCGCAGAGCGCATCACCGAGTGCCTCTCGCGCCATCCCGAGAGCGTCAGTCAGCGCCTGCAGCATACCCACTCCACCATCACAGGTGGCGGTGCCCCCCAGCCCTATTATGAACCGCCGGTAACCGCAACGATAGGCATCAGCTACCAACTGACCCACCCCATACGAGGAGGCCACGAGCGGATTACGCCGATCCGGGGGCACAAGGTGGAGTCCCACGGCTTGGGCTGACTCGATGAGCACCACCTGTCCCCTCGTGATGCCGTAGTCAGCAGTGACCGGGCTCCCCAGTGGATCCCTCACTGGTAGAGACACACGCTCTCCCCCCATCACTGCCAAGAAAGCGTCCAGCATCCCCTCCCCACCATCTGAGACCGGGACGGAGATCACCTCCGCCAGAGGATCAGCACGGCGGATCGTCTCCGAGACAACCGCCTCCGCCTCCAGCGAACTCAGGCACCCCTTGAAGGAGTCTATGACCAAGACGTACGATCGCATTGCAGCCACAATATACACAGAATGATCCAGAAGCCTCCCACCCTTCCCCAGTACGCCGGGGTGACGCATTGGAGCGCTTTTGTAATCCATAAGTGACTGACCCTCAGTCGTCCGTCAGCATGCTCTCTCCATCGGCATCGGACACCTCTCTGGGTCTGCTGCAGGACTATCTCTTTCCTAACACTTTGTGCCGACCCGCTCTGAGAAAATTCTAATACCGATATTAGTGACACCTAATATCGGTATTAGTGAATTCTTTTACCGGTATTAGATCGACCCTCCCACTTGGGGGTCTGCACATAGACCTTGGACTATGATGATGAAGTTTTTCAGAAGAGAGGAGACACTAAAGTGGTTCGCGACCGCCATCCCTGCTAAACCTGACGACCCTCATACGGGATTTTTGTGCAGCGGAGGATTTTCATTGGTGTTAAGAAAACTCTATATTTGTAAGAGCGAATGAAGAAACTGCGAACCATATTGGTCGGTCTGGCGGGGATCCTTGCGGTCCTCTCCCTCTCGGTGGCTTGCCATCGGTCTGAGGGTGTTGATCGGGTCGCTATCGCTGCGCTCGACAGCCTTGACCGAGTGATCGATCACCGGTCTCACTATATGGAGCTCAAGGAAGAGCGTCTCGGTGAGCTGAGGGCAAGATTAGAGACCACTGAGCAGGAGGGGGCACCCTTGGAGCAGCGCTATCGCAGCACGTTGGAGCTCGCACAGGAGTACAGACCATTCCGCTTTGACTCCGCACTATACTTCTCTCGGGAGGCACTGGATCTAGGGCGTCGGCTCGAGGACCTGAGTGCCTCTCGCCGCGCTGGCATAGAGGTCGCCTATTGCTACCTCTCAGCGGGACTCTTCCTTGAGGCACGCGAGACCATTGATGCGATAACTCCCGACAGCACTCTGGATAGTGAAGAGGCTATCGCCATCCATCTCCTTCGGATGAAGTACTTCCTCGACCTCGCGGACTACAACGACCACAATGATGAGATGGCGCACAGGTACCGCTCGGCAGGTCTCAGGGAGGCAGATGAGGTGATCGCCCTCGCACCAGAGGGCTCTCACGACCATTACTATGCGCTGATCCATAAGCGGCTACACCTACACCAGTACCGTGAGGCACTCTCGACGATCGATGAGCTACTCCGGCAGGAGTCGATCACCGACCGCGATCGAGCGATACTCCTGTCACTGAAGGGGACAGCTGCCACTCTTATGGATGATGATCTGACAGCTGTGGAGGCTCTGGCTCAGTCTGCTGGGTATGACCTGATCACCGGCACGCACGAGACCACGTCGCTTGCCCGCCTTGCTGGCGAGCTGTATCGTATGGGCGACATCGACCGGGCAGCAAGGTACATCGACCTCGCCATGGAGGACGCCAATTACTACGATGCGAAGCACCGGAAGGTTGCTGTAGGCGACATCCGCCCTCTGATTGAGCAGAGCAGGATGCGTCAGATAGACCTACAGCGGCGTCAGATGACCACCTACACCATAGTCGCCTCATTACTCTGCCTGATGCTGATCGTCGCAATCGTGGTGATCATCCTCCAGATGCGCCAACTACGCCGCGCAACGAAACAGATAGAGGAGGCCAATGGCGCCCTACGACTCTCCAATGAGCGGCTCGAGGAGGCCAATGCGATCAAGGACGAGTACATCGGATCCTCCTTCTACAGGCAGGGAGCCTACTTCCACGAGCAGGAGGAGCTCTACCGCTTCCTCAGGCAGCGATTAGAGAGCAAGCAGTACGATGCGATCCGTAAGCGGATCCGCCAGAGTGAGGTGACGAGAGAGCGAAAAGATATGTACGCGGACTTCGATGAGACCTTTACTCATCTCTTCCCCACCTTTGTCACTGAGTACAATGCCCTCTTCCCCCCTGAGGAGCAGCAGTCGCTCCTCCCGGGCGACCCGCTTACCCCCGAGATGAGGATCTTTGCCCTGATCCGCGTCGGGGTGTCTAAGACGGAGCAGGTGGCACACTTCCTCAATTACTCCGTCAATACGATCAACACCTACAAGACGCGGGTAAAAAACAAGTCCCTCGTGGAGAATAAGGACTTCGAGGGAGAGATCATGAAGATCGGGAGATCGAGATAGACCTCGACCAAAATAGAGACAGAGGGGGGCAAAAATGGAACCTCAAACCTCCCAAAAAAAGACCATATTGAGGTTATATTTATGAGTTAAGAAAATTAATTAGTTACCTCATAACCTGCACACTACGACCTCAATCAACTAATATACCCTTATATACTTTTGTGGTTACTTGGCAGACTGTCCCGAAGGGGTGACTTTTGTATCAGAAATTAATGGGGCCCACTCCGTCCTAACCCTTCGGAGTGCCCCATTACCCTCGATCACATTTTACGAAACCCTATAAGTATAAGCAGTCATGAAACCACGTACGCTTATCCTCTCCCTGCTCCTTGCGCTGACGATATCGATCGGATCCGCCGGGGCACAAGAGGTCCTCAAGTCCCCTGATGGCAAGCTCACCCTCACCTTCCACCTCGGGAGCAAGGGCGAGCCGATGTATCGTCTCGACTATGGCGACAAGCCGGTCGTGCGGGACAGCCACTTAGGCTTCTTCCTCAAGGATCACGAGGATGGTGACCTCGTCTCTGCCTTTGAGCAGCAGGGCGATGCCGTCCGCTCCACCTTCGACGAGACCTGGACGCCGGTCTGGGGCGAGGTGAGCACGATCCGTAACCATTACAATGAGATGCTCATCCGCCTCTGCCAGAGGGACAATGGTCGCGAGATGGATCTTCGCTTCCGCCTCTTTGATGACGGCATGGGGCTGAGGTACGAGTTTCCCGACCAGGATCGCCTGATCTACTTCACGGTGAAGGAGGAGGCAACGGAATTTGCCATGGCGGGCGATCACACCGCCTTCTGGATCCCTGGAGACTACGACACACAGGAGTACAACGTCACCGAGTGCCGTCTCAGCGAGATCCGCAGCCGGTACGACGAGGCGCACATCCACAACGCCTCTCAGCAGGACTTCTCCAAGACAGGTGTGCAGACCCCACTGCAGCTCAAGGCTGACAATGGGCTCTACATCAATATCCACGAGGCCGCGCTGATCGACTTCCCGGCACTCAATCTGGAGCTGGACGACAAGGCTATGGTCTTCCGGGCACATCTCACGCCGGATGCTCAGGGGAGCAAGGGGCACGTGCAGACTGCATTCAACACCCCTTGGCGTACTGTCATCGTCAGCGATGATGCGCGGGACATCCTTGCGAGCAAGCTGATCTATAATCTCAATGAGCCGTGCAAGATCGAGGACACCTCTTGGATCAAGCCGATGAAGTACATGGGCGTCTGGTGGGAGATGATCACCGGCAAGAGCACATGGGACTACACCGACGATCTCCACAGCGTCCATCTCGACCGGACCGATTACTCCAAGGTGAAGCCCAACGGTCGCCACGGAGCCACGACCGCCAATGTGAAGCGCTTCATCGACTTTGCCTCCGCCCACGGGATGGATGGGCTGCTGGTCGAGGGGTGGAACGTCGGCTGGGAGGACTGGTTTGGACACCAGAAGGACTACGTCTTTGACTTCGTCACACCCTACCCCGACTTTGACATCGAGGAGATCCACCGCTACGCCAAGGAGAAGGGGATCAAGATGCTGATGCACCACGAGACCTCCAGCTCAATCCGCAACTACGAGCGTCACCTGGATGCCGCCTTTGACCTGATGAAGAAGTACGACTACCCGGGCGTCAAGACCGGCTACGTCGGTGACATCGTCCCCTACGGGGAGTACCACTATGGTCAGTGGCTGGTCAATCACTACCTCTATGTGGTGAAGAAGGCTGCCGAGCGGCAGATTATGATCAATGCTCACGAGTCGGTCCACATGACCGGACTGAGCCGCACCTACCCCAACCTTCTCTCTCAGGAGTCGGCCAAGGGGCAGGAGTTCCAGACCGGGGGCAATCCCGCCAATCACCTTACCATCCTTCCCTTCACCCGCCTCATCGGTGGTCCGATGGACTACACTCCCGGTATCCTGATGATGGACCTCAGCCGACTCAATCCGGACAACCACAATGTCGTCCGCACTACCGTCTGCAATCAGCTCGGTAGCTACCTGACGATGTACACGCCACTCCAGATGGCGGCCGACCTGCCGGAGCACTACGAGGAGCGGATGGATGCCTTTGAGTTTATCGAGAGGGTGCCGGTGGACTGGAGCGACAGCAAGTACCTCGAGGCGGAGCCGGGACGCTACGTCACCGTAGCACGTAAGGACAAGTCGAGCGAGGACTGGTACATCGGCAGCGTCAGCGGAGTAGACCGAACGACGAAGATCAGCCTCGACTTCCTCACCCCGGGTAAGAAGTATCTCGCCAAGGTGTGGCAGGACGGCAAGAAGGCTCACTACCTGACCAACCAGTACGACTATACCATCACGGAGCAGAAAGTGACCTCCAAGAGCACCCTCACCCTGCACGAGGTGGAGGGAGGAGGCTTCGCCGTGATCCTCTCTGAGATCAAGTAAATCCCTTAACCCCATATCTTAGTATGAATAAGAATAGCAGTATACTCAAGCAGGCTCTGCGACTACTCGCCCTACTAGTGGTGGTCAGCGGGAGTGCGCTCTCTGCTCTCGCCCAGTCGGTACGCGCCCACGGTGTGGTAGTCGACGTGGAGGGCTCTCCCCTACCCGGTGTCACCGTGCGGGTGACTGACAAGGTAGGACAAGGGACGATCACCGATATGGACGGAAACTTCTCCATCCAGGTCGAGAAGTCTGATCGCCTCACCTTTACCTACGTCGGCTTCGTCGATCAGACGATTGCCGTAGCAGACCAGACCTTCCCCCTTCGCCTTGTCCTCCACGAGGACTCCGAGCTCCTCGACGAGGTGGTGGTGATCGGGTATGGGTCGGTGCAGAAGAAAGACCTCACCGGCTCTATCACCACGATCTCCAGCAAGGACTTCCAGAAGGGCGCCATTGCCACTCCGGATCAGCTCATCACCGGTAAGATCGCCGGTGTGCAGATTGTCCCCGGTGGCGGAAGTCCCGGCGCCGGCTCCACGATACGCATCCGAGGCGGTGCCTCGCTCAATGCCTCCAATGACCCGCTGATCGTCATCGACGGCGTGCCTATGGAGGGCGGCTCTCTCCCCGGAGCACCGAGCGCACTTAGCTCGATCAACCCCGCTGACATCGAGTCGATGAATGTCCTCAAGGATGCCTCCGCCACAGCGATCTATGGCTCCAGAGCCTCCAATGGCGTGATCATCATCACGACGAAGAAGGGAAGTCTCGGCCAGCCACTCCATGTACAGGCCACCACCCGATTCTCCGTCTCCACCCCTCGTAAGTATGTCGATGTCTACACCGGCGACGAGATCCGCGAGATCGTAAAGAAGAGCGGCAATGCGAAGTACATCGCTATGCTCGGAAAGGAGAATACCGACTGGCAGAGCGCCATCTACCAGACCGCCTTTGGTACGGATAATAACGTCAGCATCAGTGGTGCCACCTCCTGGCTCCCCTACCGCGTGTCTGTAGGATACTACAACGAGAAGGGTATCCTCAAGACGGACCACATGCAGCGCGTCACCGGGGACCTCAGTCTGTCGCCCCATTTCCTCAATGACGACCTCACAGTGACGCTGAATGTCAAGGGCTCCCACACCCGAAATCGCTTCCCCAATAGGGACGCCATTGATGGGGCAGTGAGGATGGATCCGACCCAGCCGATCATGTCTGATGATGCGGTCTTCAAGCCCTTCGGCGGCTACTGGTTCCTCACCGGTGAGGGTACCGAGGGTCAGGTGATCCCCCGCTCACAGGCACCTCGTAATCCCCTTGCCCTCTTGATGGAGAAGGAGGACCGAGGCACCACCAATCGCATCATCGCCAACTCGATGATCACCTACAAGCTTCCCTTCGTCAAGGGGCTGAGTATGAACCTCAATCTTGCCTACGACTACGGCGTGGGGCAAGGCACCATCTACATCCCCACCACAGCACCGCTCAATGAGTACACCAATCAGGTGATCGGCAAGGGCGGTCTGGACAATCAGTATCGCCAGGAGAAGACAAATAAGCTGCTCGACTTTTACCTCAATTATAAGGTGGAGTCAAAGGCTCTCCTCGGTGCTCTCGATGTGATGGCGGGCTACTCCTACCAGGACTGGCTCACCAAGGATTACAAGTACGCCGACAAGACCGCCGGAGGGATCGAGTACAATAAGCCGGTCTTCCCCTACGATATGCCGAGGAATACGCTTGTATCCTTCTACGGTCGTGTCAATTACTCTCTCCTCGACCGCTACCTCATCACAGCTACAGTGCGTACCGATGGCTCCTCCCGCTTTGCACCCAAGTACCGCTGGGGTATCTTCCCCTCCGTCGCTTTGGCATGGAAGATCAAGGAAGAGTCCTTCTTCAAGGACGTAGATGCCGTCAGCGACCTGAAGCTCCGTCTCGGCTACGGTCTGACCGGACAGCAGGATGGTATCGCCAACTACAGCTATCAGCCGGTATACTACCTCAGTGGCAATCAGTCAAAGTACCTCCTCGGTGACAAGTGGTACAATATGTACAAGCCTGCCGCTTACGATGCCGAGATCAAGTGGGAGCAGACCGCTACCTCCAATATCGGTCTCGACTACGGATTCCTCAAGGGGCGCCTCTACGGCTCGATCGATCTCT
Organism: Porphyromonas sp. C0041D3; assembly: GCF_056590575.1. NCBI lineage: Bacteria > Pseudomonadati > Bacteroidota > Bacteroidia > Bacteroidales > Porphyromonadaceae > Porphyromonas > Porphyromonas sp. C0041D3. Next base: position 154,178 of record NZ_JBWPWJ010000004.1, on the reverse strand, counting down.
ACGTCAAGCACACCAAGGACCTCCTGAATACGATCCCGATCCCTGCCGGAGCCAATTTCTCCAATAAGCTCCTCACCAACATCGGCTCTATGACCAACAGGGGTGCAGAGTTGTCAGTGAACTATATCCCGATCGAGACGAAGGACTGGAACTGGGTGCTGAACTTCAACGCCACCTACAACCAGACCGAGATCACCAAGCTGACGCAGGTCGAGGACCCCACCTATCTCGGTGCTGAGGTGGGCGGTATCAATGGTGCCACCGGCAACAATGCCCAGATCCACTCCGTAGGCTATGCGCCTTACTCCTTCTTTGTCCACAAGCAGGTTTATGATGAGCAGGGTAAGCCCATTGAGGGTGTCTTTGCGGACCTTAATGGTGACGGAAAAATAGACAACTACGACAAGTACCACTGTGGCAAGCCGGCACCGGACTTCCTCTTCGGTCTCAGCACCTCACTTCGGTACAAGGGGCTCACCCTATCCACCTCCCTGCGTGCTAATACCGGCAGTAAGATCTACGACAACGTCTCCAGCAACAATGCCACCCTCGACTCGGTCATCGACCCTCTGGGATGGATCAGCAATGCGACACACGACTATAGTGAGTCCGGTTTTATCAATAAGCACTACCTCTCCGACTACTACGTCCGAGATGCCTCCTTCCTCAAGATGGACAATCTGACCCTGAGCTACGACTTCGGTCGCCTCTTCCACGACAGCGTAGGGATCAACCTCGGTGCGACGGTGCAGAATGTCTTCACCCTCTCCTCCTACAAGGGCATTGACCCGGAGGTCTCCGGTGGGATCGACCACCAGTTCTACCCCATACCCCGCACCTACTCTCTTAGTCTGGGTCTCTCCTTTTAAGTCATGCAAAAGATTATGAAGACTACTACCATACTCATCTCTACCCTACTCACTGGGCTACTCCTCGCCTCCTGCGTCCGCGATCTCGATCGAATGCCGACGAATGACGTGACCGGCACCAAGGTCTTCGCCACCGAGGAGGGTACACGTGAGGCCTTTGCCAAGGTCTATGGCGCCTGGGCGCTCGCGGAGGGCGATGTTGCCGGTATTGACGATGGTACCTCGGGATTTACCAGAGCGTTCTTCAACCTCCAGGAGCTACCCACTGACGAGGTCAAGTGTGCCTGGAACGACGAGGCAGTCAAGGGGCTGAGCGACGGTACCTGGGACGCCACCACCGGCGTTGTCGCCGGAGCTTATTACCGCTCCATCATCCAGATCAAGTTTGCCAACGAATTTCTCGCTAACGTGGACAGCTCTCCCATCAAGCCTGAGGAGAAAGAGCTGATGAAGGCGGAGGCGCGCTTCGTCCGCGCCTTCCAGTACTGGGTGCTGATGGATCTCTACGGCGATGTGCCCTTCATCACCGAGCAGGATCCGACAGGCAAGACCGCTCCTAAGAAGATCGCCCGTAAGGAGCTCTACGACTACATTGTCTCGGAGCTAAAGGCGATGGAGCCGCTCCTCAAGCCTGCCGGTCAGCAGGTCTATGGTCGCGCCGGTCAGGCTGCCGCACAGGCGCTGCTCGCCCGTGTCTACCTCAATGCAGAGGTCTACACCGGCACCGGTCACTACGCTGAGGCAGCGGAGTATGCAGAGAAAGTCATTACCGGCGGCCATAAGCTCCATCCGATATACAAGGATCTCTTCGGGGCGGACAACCACAAGTTTACCGATGAGATCATCCTCGCCGTCCCGACGGATGGGCAAAATGCCCAAAGCTGGTCCGGTGCCACCTTCTTCGTCTGCGCCTCCTACAATCAAAAGATGCTCACTGAGCTACAGGACAAGGGTCTGCTGCCCAGTGTCGGCACCAATGGCAAGTGGGGCGGCAATAGAGCCACACCGACCTTTGCCAAGCTCTTCACCCCGGAGGACAGCCGCAACCTGCTCCTCAAGTCAACCGACACCATCGAGAAACTGACCGACTTCGACCAGGGCGTATATGTCTATAAGTACACCAATGTGACCAGCGACAATAAGCCGGGCAGCCATCTGGACTTCTGCGATATGGACTTCCCCCTCTTCCGTCTCGCCGAGATGTACCTTATCTATGCCGAGTGCGCCGCACGGGGAGCTGCCGACAAGGGCAAGGGACTGGACTATCTTAATAAGATCCGCAGCCGCGCTGGCATCGCACCTGCAGCCGGTCTTGAGCTCTCGCAGATCATTGACGAGCGCGGGCGCGAACTCTACTGGGAGGGACACCGCCGCACCGACCTGATACGCTTCGGACTCTTCACCTCCGGCAGCTACCTATGGGAGTGGAAAGGTGGAAAGGCCTCCGGTGCAGCTATGACCGCCGACAGGGCACTCTACCCCATCCCCGCTTCTGATGCACTCGCCAATCCTAACCTTCGTCCCAAAAGCAAATGACTCAGACCATGAATAGAATACATCACCTGGCATCTGCGACTCTCGCCGCCCTCATCCTCTCCCTCGTGGCAGGATGCAGCACCGAGGATCCCATGGAGAGCTTTGATGCCGTCCTCTCCTCCAAGTCTCCCGCTGTGCTCGATCAGCCCGCCTCCACGGCAGTGACGATCACCCCTGAGAGCACCGGCACGCTCGACCTAAGCTGGAGCGCCGCCAAGTATGGTGACATGATCCCTGTCACCTACACCCTCGTCATCTCTCGGGGAGGAAGTGAGAAGCGGATCGAGTTTCCGGTACTAACCGGTGCACGTCAGATCTCTATCCCACTCCAGCAGCTCAATAAGCGACTCGTCACAGAGCTGGAGATGGAGGGTGACACTCCGGACAAGGTCTCCGTTACGGTGGAGGCACTTCCTCTGGCCGACAAGGGCAACGACCACGCCCTCGAGACCTACAGGACCACCTCGGCACCACTGGAGCTGACGATCACCCCGTTCCTCGCCACTGTCCGACCTAATCTCTACTTCCTCGTAGGGGACCTCAGCGGCAGAGACGGCGCACCTGGGTGGAATGAGAAAAACAACGATCACCTCTTCTTCGCCGATGATAATAGTGCCCTCACCTACCACTACTATGGGTACCTCAAGGCCGGTGCCGCCTTCAAGATCTTCCCGGAAGCCAGCATTGGCAGTTGGGATAATGTCCTCGGGATCCAAGACGGCAAGCTGGACACAGGCGGGGGAAATATCGAGCTCCCCGCTGACTCTCCTGCCGGGTACTACCAAATCACACTGACCGTCAATAGGGGCAAGCTTGATCCCGCCAAGGCGACCATCAGCTTTACGCCCATCGATGTCTCAGCCAAGCCGACATTCGACAAGATCGGTATCATCGGCACCGCCGGCATTGACTGGGATCACGACCTCCTCCTCGAGCAGTCCAAGACCGAGCCACACCTCTGGATCGGCAGAGGGATCGAGCTGAAGGAGGGCGAATTTAAGCTTCGCGCCGATGCTGCCTGGAATACCAACTGGGGCGGTCAGGAGAAGGAGAAATTCCCCACCGACTTCGGCATCGCCGAAGGGGGAGAGAATTGGAAGGTCACCGCCAAGGAAGCAGGCACCTACGATGTCTACTTCAACGACCTCACCGGCAACTACTTCTTCAATAAGCTCGATAAGTAATATATTTGGTAAGAAAGAATTATTAGGTCTGCTCCCACCGGTGAGGTCCATATGGACACTTCGCCGGTGGGAGCTTTTTTCCCGATGACTATGCATACTCACAAGCCGCTTATCACCCTCCTGCTACTGCTGTTGACCTGGCCGCTCCTAAGGGCGGAGAGCAGGCTCACGATCCACCCACAGCAGTGGTGGGTGGGGATGAAGGATCCGACTCTCCAGATCCTCCTCTACGGAGACGAGCTGGTCGGGGCGACGCTCTCCGTGGAGGGCATCGGTGTCACGCTCTCCGAGACTGCCTGCCCTCCCAACCCTCGCTACCGTCTCCTCTATCTGGATCTCAGCAGTGCCGTGCCCCAGGATCTCCAAATACGGATACGGGGGACAGAGGGCAACGAGCGGATCATCAGTTACCCTCTCCTCAAGAGGCAAAGGCAGGAGACAAAGGCTCAGGGCTTCTCCCCTGACGATGTCCTCTACCTGATCATGCCGGATCGCTTTGCCAATGGTGACCCAACCAACGACATCATCGAGGGGATGCGAGAGACCCGTGTCGATCGGAGCGATGGCTATGCCCGACATGGTGGGGACCTAAAGGGACTCAAGCAGAGTCTTCCCTACCTCTCCGACCTCGGCGTCACCGCCCTCTGGCTCAATCCTGTGCAAGAGAACGATATGAGCGAGGGCTCCTACCACGGCTATGCAATCACCGACTACTACCGCATTGATCCCCGTCTGGGCAGCAACGATGACTTTCGCAACTTCGTGCAGGAGGCACACCAGAGAGGGCTAAAGGTCATTATGGACATGGTCTTTAATCACTGCGGCTCCGAGAGCCCACTCTTCCGTGATATGCCTGGAGAAAATTGGTTTCATCACGGCAGTCAGTACCGCCAGACCTCCTTCAAGACCTCTACACAGATGGACCCCAATGCCCCTAAGAGCGAGCGAGAGGAGGCCACGGACGGATGGTTTGTAGAGACGATGCCGGACCTTAATCATAGCAACCCCCACGTGATGACCTACCTCACACAGAGCAGCATCTACTGGGTTGAGTACGCCGGGATCGATGGGATACGGCAGGATACTCACCCCTTCGGTGATCTGGGGGCGATGGGGAAGTGGTGCGATGCGCTCTTAGAGGAGTATCCGGACTTCAATATCGTGGGGGAGACTTGGTTTAAGCTCCCCTCTCAGGTGGCCTACTGGCAGCGTGGCAGCCGTCTCGCCCACCCGGTGGACAGTCGTCTGCCAACGGTGATGGACTTCCCCCTTATGCTTGCAACAACGAGGGCATTTGACGAAGAGACCACGCCATGGGATGGCGGACTCTTCCATCTCTACGAGTGCCTCTCAGCCGACTTCGTCTACGAGGACAGGGATAGGCTGCTCACTTTCCTTGACAATCACGACACCTCCCGCTTCTGCAAGGACAGCACCGATGCAGCCAACCTCAGCCGCTACCGGCAGGCACTCGCCTTCCTCCTCACGACACGCGGTATCCCTCAGCTCTACTACGGTACCGAGATCCTGATGGCGGCAGACAAGGGTGAGGGGGATGGTGCTCTGAGACAGGACTTCCCCGGAGGATGGGAGGGTGACAGTAGCGACGTCCTAAGAGGAAAGGGACTCTCCCCGACACAGCAGGAGGCACTCGCCTACACCCGGCGACTCCTCAGGTGGCGGCGAGGCAATAAGACCCTCACGAGAGGAAAACTCCGCCACTACAGTCCTCGGGATGGCGTCTACATCTACACCCGCAGTCTTGACGGGAGTTGTGTGATGGTGTTGCTCAACGGCACCTCCGAGGAGCGAATGGTCAATCTCTCCACCCTGCCCCTCCCCGCCGGGACAAGGATCCAGCGAGAAGTAACCACCGACAGGATCATCACATCAGACGAGAGGATTCTTACTCTACCTCCTCACGAGGTCATCATCCTCGAGTAAAACGCACCATCAGTCCTGGCACAGTCGTTGACGATGGTCCCCGACAGAGATCTCTACTGCAGTCACGCTGTGGTAGAGATTTTTTTGTCCATCTCTGGAGAGAAAGTTTTCCGTCTGTTCTATCAAATTTTTCTCCTAGAAAATCAGAAATTGGTATCTTTACGGAAACATAAAAACCAATAACTACCACTGAACTATCATGAGCGATAAAGTCATCGATCAGAAACCGAAGGAGGTCTTCCACTACTTCGACCAAATCACCCGTATCCCCCGCCCCTCCAAGAAGGAGGAGAAGATGATCGCCTACCTGCAGGACTTTGCCAAGGAGCATGGGCTGGAGTGTGAGGTAGATCATGCGGGCAACGTCCTGATCCGTAAGGGCGCTACCCCGGGCTATGAGGATCGGGAGAGCATTGCCCTCCAGTGCCATATGGATATGGTGTGCGAGAAGGATAAGGACGTGGACTTCGACTTCGAGACCGATCCCATCCAGACCTACGTCGAGGATGGCTGGGTGCACGCTCGCGGTACGACGCTGGGCGCTGACGACGGGATCGGTGACGCAGTCTGCCTCGCGATCCTCGCCTCCGAGTCCATCGAGCATGGTCCCATCGAGTGCCTCTTCACCCGTGACGAGGAGACCGGCCTTACTGGAGCTATGGAGATGGCTCCCGACTTCATCGAGAGCAAGATCCTGATCAATCTCGACAGCGAGGAGGAGGGCGAGATCTGCATCGGCTGCTCCGGCGGTAAAGATACTGTAGCCGAGCTGGAGTATGAGCGCACCTACGCCTACCCTGAGCTACACTACGCCCGGATAGAGGTCCGCGGGCTCCACGGCGGACACTCAGGGAGCGAGATCGACAAGGGGTATGCCAATGCAGTCAAGCTGTTGGCCCGACTTCTCTTCCGTCTCGGTAACGAGGTGGAGTATGTCCTCGCCTCCATCGAGGGGGGCAACCTTGACAACGCCATTCCTCGCGAGGCACATGCCGTCATCGGTGTGGCACCTGAGGATCGGGATGCTCTGGCTGCTTTTGTCAACGTCTTCCGCTCCCACCTGCAGGACGAGTATAAGGTGATGGAGCCGGGGCTGAGGGTTGAGCTAGATACGGTGGAGACGCCGGACTACTGCATTGACACCGACACGGCTAATGACCTGATCTTTGCTCTCGTTGCCTGCCCTCACGGCGTGATCGAGATGAGTCGCGAGATCGATGGACTGGTACAGACATCGACCAATCTCGCCTCCGTAAAGATGCAGAATGAGGACGAGGAGGACGCACTGATGGTAGTCACCAGCCAGCGCAGCTCGATCGACTCACAGATCGATATGGTAGGCGATATGGTGCGTGCCACCTTTGAGGCTATCGGAGCTGATGTGTATGAGCACAGTCCCTACCCAGGCTGGGAGCCCAATACCGAATCTCAGATCCTCCAGATCGCCTGCGAGAGCTACCGCGCCCTCTACGACACGGATCCCAAGGTGTACGCCATCCACGCCGGGCTGGAGTGCGGTCTCTTCCGCCAGAAGCGGCCTGAGCTGGATATGATCTCCGTGGGACCGACGATGCTCTATGTACACTCGCCGGCTGAGCGTCTGGAGGTGGCCTCGGTAGGGAAGTTCTGGGACTACATCCTCGACATCCTTAAGCGCTCCCCCAAGGCAGGCAAGTAAGCAGGTGATGCCATGCCACGGCGTCTCGCACTCCTTTTTTTCCTCACCCTCATTGTCGCACTGACCAGTATGGGACAGGAGAGCGAGCAGGTGATCCGGCGGAGGGTGGTCTCGTATAATGTGGAGAACCTCTTCGACACTATAGATGACCCCGAGACAGACGATCGGGACTTCCTCCCCGGTGGAGCATACCACTGGACGAAGGGGCGGTACCAGAGTAAGGTGCAGAGTATCTCCCGCACCCTCTCTCGCATAGGAGAGTGGGACTACCCTGCTCTCATCGGTCTCGTCGAGATCGAGAACGTCCAGGTGATACGAGACCTGACCGATGCCAAGCCTCTCCGGCGGATGGACTACAGGATGTCTGTCAGCCGTGGGGCGGATCCGAGAGGGATCGACGTGGCGCTCCTGTGGGACCCTAAGGTCTTCCTCCGCGTAGACGCCCACGAGATCCCTCACTACGGGGATCTGCTCAGCTACCCCCTCAGGCGCGACCCGAGGACAAAGCGCGAGCGCTCGGGCAGCGGACGTAATACGCTCTGGGTGACGCTCGAGCAGAGGCATAGCGGGGCACTCCTTGACGTATTCGTCGTCCACCTGCCGAGCCGACGAGGCGGGGTGCGCTCCACCTCACCGGACAGAGAGCGAGTCTGTGCTAAGCTCTACCGAGTGGTGCAGGACCTCTTTGACAAGCGACCGAATGCCAAAGTGCTGATCATGGGCGACTTCAATGACGCCCCTCACAATACCGCTCTCACGATGGGGCTCCGAGCGGTCCCTCCGGGAGACGAGTCGTCAGAGATCCGTCCGCATCAGCTCTACAACCTCGCCACCCCGCAAGAGGGGAGAGCAAGAGGGTCGCACTACTTCGGGCACAACTACTGGCTACCGGATCAGATCATCGTCTCCGGTACGCTCCTCGACGAGGCGGGTGTCATCCGGGTAGGTGGTCGGTCGATAGAGATCTACGCACCGGACTATCTCCAGGACCGACGTCACCGACCGAGACGAAGCTTCCAAGGGACCCACTATACCGGTGGCTTCAGCGACCACTACCCGGTCTATGTCGACCTGATCATCGATCAGACCGAGGGAAACCCGTCAGAGCCATCCGCCACAACCCCCCAAGACACCTGAATCTATAGGTCACAAAACGATCAGCGCAATAGACTGACTATCAGCACGGGGAAAGCCCTTGGCTCTTTTACCGATATTAGAGTCATCTATTACCGATATTAGTGATCACTAATATCGGTAATAGATTTGACTAATATTGGTATTAGTTAGTCTGAGGGGATCCCTAATACTCCACTGATAGCTCTTGCTTTACATTGAGGGTCAAAGGTCAAAATGTCTCTCATTGTTAGTCTCAGCTCCGCATACTTGTCGTTCAGCAGGGAAGGGATAAGAAAAATAGGATTTTAATCAACTGATGATAAGAGTAGTAGATACATTGTGGTCAAATTAGCTCACACAGCACCTTGCCTTTCTGCAAAATTATTGTACCTTTGCAGAGCAATCCACAAGAGAGCCCCCTACCAACAGGGGAAATAAAGTATGACTCGGTAGCTCAGTTGGTAGAGCAATTGACTCTTAATCAATGGGTCGAGGGTTCGAGCCCCTCCCGGGTCACTTCTCCAGCCGAGGTGCTGCCTACTCCACTCGTGGAGAGACAGCATCTCGTTTTTTGTACCTACACTACACGATTGCAATTCATCCATTATGGCAATAGAGCAGCTAATCTTCTACATCTCTCTCCTTGCTATTGTGGGCCTGGTACTCAGCAAGGCAGGCTTTAGGTTTGGCATCCCCTCTCTACTCCTCTTCCTCGGCGTGGGGATGTTTGCCGGCTATTCGGGCTATCTCGAGTTCAACTCCGCCTCTGAGGCACAGACCATCGGTATCATTGCCCTGACGATGATCCTCTTTACAGGCGGTATGGACACCGACTACAAGGAGATCAAGCCGGTGATGGGCCGAGGGACGCTTCTCGCGACAGTGGGTGTACTGCTGACGATGCTGGTGACGGGGACCTTCATCTACTTCCTCTTCCGTCAGCCATGGGTGCCCGGCGAGGTGCAGTCGCTCTCCTTCCCCATGGCACTGCTCTGTGCGGCGGTGATGTCCTCGACCGACTCGGCATCTGTCTTCTCGATCCTGCGGTCCAAGGAGGTGCACCTCAAGCATAACGTCAAGCCGCTGCTGGAATTTGAGTCAGGAAGTAACGACCCGATGGCCTACATGCTGACACTGATCCTGCTGCAGATGATCCACACTGGCGATTCCTCGATCGGTAATGCCCTCTGGATGTTTGTCCTCCAATTCAGCATCGGTGGGGTACTGGGCTACGGCCTTGGCAAGGCAGCAGTATGGTTTGTCAATAAGGTGAAGCTCGCCTCCCCAGCGCTCCACTCGCTCCTCCTGCTCTTCGTCGCCTTTGTCATCTACTCAGCGACGGCGCGGCTGGGAGGGAATGGCTACCTCGCCGTCTACATATCGGGATTGGTGGTAGGCAACTCGGAGGTGCTGTATAAGAAGAGTACGATGCGTCTCTTCGATGGCTTCCAATGGCTCTGCCAGCTGGTGATGTTCCTCGCTCTCGGGCTATTAGTCAATGTCGACGAGCTGGCGGGCGTAGCTCTCCCGGCAATCATCGTCGGCCTCTTCCTGATGCTGGTAGGTCGCCCCCTCTCGGTGGCACTGACGCTCCTGCCCTTCATCAAGAAGATGCCGCTCAATGCCATGCTCTACACCTGCTGGGTAGGGCTGCGCGGGGCCGTGCCGATCATCTTTGCCACCTATCCCCTCGTGGAGGGGCTACCTGAGGCTCGGATGATCTTCAATGTCGTCTTCTTCATCACCCTTATCTCACTGACGATACAGGGCGGCAGCGTGACGATCGTAGCGAAGTGGCTCGGTCTGGTGGATGAGGAGGTGAGGACACCGGTCTTCAAGGATGTGGATCTACCGGAAAACTTCACCAGCACGCTCTCTGAGATGATTGTCAGCCCGGCGATGATCGAGAGGAGCAACCTGCTAAAGGATATGAGCATCCCCAATCACACCCTCGCCATCCTCGTGAAGCGGGGCGAGAGCTACTTCATCCCCAAGGGGGAGACTCCCCTCGAGGTGGGCGACCATGTCCTGATCCTGAGCGACGACGAGACCGCACTCGTAGAGGCGTACGAGCAACTTGGCATACATCACTACCATCTGGACGTCTGAGGGCAATACTTTGCCATTAGCGGAAAATTGTCTATCATTGCACCCGCCTAATAATAGGTAAGAAAAACGAAGTAGAAACCATCAATCAGAAGTAATATATGTACTGGACACTAGAGCTGGCATCTAAGCTGGATGATGCTCCCTGGCCTGCCACCAAGGATGAGCTGATAGACTACGCTCAGCGCACCTGCGCCCCTATGGCAGTGATCGAGAACCTCCAGGAGATCGAGGACGATGGCGAGAGCTACGAGTCCATCGAGGACATCTGGCCCGACTATCCGAGCAAGGAGGACTTCTTCTTCAACGAAGAGGAGTATTGATCCGAAGGAGAAGCATGCACTATGCCTGTAGAGACCGAGCCCACTCCTGAGATCTCCATATCCAGAGGGACACCTGAGATGGTGCCCATAATCGCCAAATGCGCCATGGCAGCAATTGAGCGGTACAACTTCGTGGACGATATGGACGAGGAGCAGAGCACTCTCTACGAGTGGTTGCTGGACATCTGCGCTAGGACGGACACCCTCTACTCCTATCGCAATACCTTAGTAGCTAAGGTTGACGATGAGGTAGTGGGCTGTCTCATCTCCTACCCGGGTGACGACTACGAGGCTAAGCGAGCCTTCACCTTTGCCGCTCTGGATGGGGCGGGACCAAGTGATACCGAGACCGGCCCGGGCGAGTACTACCTCGACACGCTAGCCCTCCTCCCTGCCGCCCGCGGGCACCGCATAGGGCTGAGGCTCATGGAGAGCGTCATTGACTATGCGATAAGAGAGCTGGGGTACGATCGCTTCACTCTGCTCGTAGATGAGGATAAGCCTCGACTGGAAGCCTACTATACCATGCTTGACTTTCAGCGAGACGAGAGAGTGTACTTCATGGGACACCCCTACTATAGGATGGTCCGATCTCAGAAGTGATGCAATAGGTACAATGAGAGTGGGACGTAGCTTGAGCTCCGCCCCACTCTTTTTGTCTATAATATACTTTAGTATCTGTAGGAGAGGGATAGAAGGAGAGACCTACCTCGGAGAGGCACTTCGGAGGCAAAGTCATTGATCCCCTCGTAATACACCTGCCGGAAAAGCGTAGTATTCAGTAGATTCTTCCCCTCCAGCCGTAGTCTCACCTTATCGGAGAGATCATACTGCAGCACAGCATCCAGAAATCGGTAACGAGCTCTCTGCCCCTCAGCAATCTCCGTCACACCTCCTTCATAGCTCAGGGTCGCCTCCCAAGTCTCCATCGGGAAGAGATATAGGGTAGTCCCATAGCTGAGACGGTGGAGAGGCGCGCTACTCTTCTCTCCCCCACGCTTCGAAGTAGATAGTCCGACGTTAGCGAGAAGATTTCCCCACTTGGACAACCTCTGCTCCAGGCTGAGTGAGAGATCCGAGAAGGTCATCGGGACCTTATAGACCACCTGATTTTGTAGGAAAGGGCGAGAGGAGTGCGTTACGTCTACCTTTCCCTTGAGTACAGTACCCGTCGAGACAAAGCTCTTGCTTAGGGAGAAGCCGGCATAGAGTCGATCAGCCTGATAATCCATAGGCTTCACACCATAGACAAGTCGTCCATCGACTGCCCGGAGAGTGGCGAGCCGGTCGCCACCGGAGCGCTGTGCCATCAGCGTACCATTCATAAATATCATATGGAGTAGGTTGCGATACGCTCCCGTCAGAGTAACGTGCATGGTGTGATACCGCTCGGGAGTATCAGCATAAGTATAGTAGCTCCTATACCCTCTTCGCAAGAGCTGACCAGGCATATAAGCCGGCGCCCGAAGCCCTCTATTACCCTCTCCTGATATGCGGATGGTCGTCCGATCACTGGGTGAGTAACTGATAGAGAAGTGCGGGAGTAGAGACCCAGTCCTCTTATCCGTCTCTTGGGAGCCATAGGCAGTGAGACCGACAGGTAAAGTGAGTCTCATCACCACCTGATCCCCCGGCAGACGATACAATAGCTCCGGAGACAGCTCGAGAGTCCCCAGCCGGTACCGACCCTCCTCATCTCCGACCGCAAAGCGATGGCTCTCCATATTACCTGTGAGTGTCAGGTAGAGCATAAGGTCACCGACAGACTTCGTGGTAGACATCACACTATGCAGAAGCGTCCTGTGATGAAGAAACAGCTCTGAGGGATCATCTGCCACGTCAAGCCCCTCCTCTATGCGCTGATAGTCGGCATAGAGAGAGCCACGGATCATAAGATCTCCGAGAGGGAAGATTGATCTAAGATCATTCTTCACCGCCAGGTCTCTCAGGCTTCGACTCTCTCGCAAGTCTGCTGTAGTCCCCCTCTCCTCCGTATGGATATCGCTATGCATCCCCACCTTAGCTATATCCGCTGAGAGCTTATCCGACAGATAGACGTTGTCGCTATTATGCTCATAATAGAGAGAGGGAGAGAGACGGAAGTAGCGACGCTTACCACAGGACTGCTCACGATACTCCCAAGGATCCTCTCCGCCATATCTATTGTCCTCCATACGCCTCCTATGCTGCCGATCGGCGACCCCGGTCGCACTTACTCGCAAGCTCCGGACAGGACTGAGGATAAAGAGGTGATTGAGACTTGCAGCGCCGCTCTCATTGAAGCGATAGCGCACCAGCGGCAAAGGGATGTCAGTGGGGAAGTCTGTGGTCAGAAAGGGGGAGGCTGAAGTGGGCCGGTAGAGGAGATCGTAGACGGTGGGGACGCCACCGAAGAGTTGCTCCACATCCCGTCCGGTGTTATTCCCTCCACCGATCAGCATACTCTGTGATCTCCGCCGCACTAAGGTAGTGCTGATCTTAGACTCCAGCAGCAGGGGGGAAAGTCCTGCCCCTATTGAGACCTCGCCGAAGGGTCGCGCCTTGTAGTCCTTACTGAGACGAAAATTCATAGCCACTGACTCACTATCCGTCCTTTTCTTGAGGATCCGCTCGTGAGTATGACGCTCCATGACATCCACTCCGGCGATCGCATCGGCAGGGAGGTTTTGAGTAGCCAGGTTGTACCGATTCTCCAGTAGGTCCTGCCCCTCTATATAGAGATGACTGATGGCACGTCCCTGGTACTTGATGTCCCCGCTGTTACCCACCTCCACGCCGGGGAGCTTCCTGAGCACATCCCCGATGGAGCGGTCACTCTTCACCCGAAACGAGGAGACATCATAGCTTACAGTATCCTTATATGCGACTACGGGGGGAGCTTTTGCAAAGATCTCGGGGAGCTTGGTTGCGGTGGGCTCCAGCCGCAGCACCAGCTCGCTCCCACACCTCAGTCTGTCCCGTCTCACCTCTGCTGACTTATAGCTCATCAGGATAACGCTCAGTCTGGTCACTGACTCACTGATCGTGAGCTCAGCCTGTCCCTGATCGCCCGTGATAGCATAGCCTACGAGAGCATCACTCTCGTCATAGAGGCGACAGAGGACACCGGACAGTGGGGCATCATCCTCTGCTGAGAGGATGGTCAGACGAATGGTGCAGGGATCTGCTGTAGCCAGGAGTGGAGGAGTAAGCAATAGGAGGACAAGGAAGAGCCTCATCCTTATGCGGCACCACATAGTCACTCCAGCTCTATGGGGTTGAAAGGAAGCGGCTTAATGCTCTTGAGCGTCTCCTCGGGGATCGTGACGCCCCTCATGCTCATCAGTCCGCGAGCGGGATCGGCACAGAAGTTCTTGTGCATTTGCAGGATGTGACTCCGTGTCTCCTCAGGATAGTCCGTTTGGCGGTAGATGGGGACCGGATCCTCCTCCGGGACCGCAGAGAGCGACCCGAGAGTAAAGGAGTACTGACCTGCCGTGTCATAGAGGCAGAAGATCAGACCCGGCAGGCCTGTAAACTTATAGGGACCATCCGAGATCGGGACCTCCGGCGCATACCAGGCCACATAATCCCTCCCGCGGAAGTGCGTCAGAGCCTTCTTACACTTCACCCCGGCTACTATCGTGTCTCCGGGGGTCATAGACCACTCCATCCAGGGAAGGGGTTCCTCGTAAGCATACTCTTTCAGCCCGGTCGATGACACCACGAAGCAACTGTCGGCACCGCGCACGACCCGATCCTTGAAAGCCTTCTGCTGCATCACCGACATCAGGGGCACCAGCAGGTCGCTCTCCTTGCGCTTGGTTCGGGCATAGCTGTCATTGATCGAGTCGGACTGATAGGCGAAGTAGTCCATAAACATACTATACCTCTCACCCACAAAGAGGACGGTCCAGCCGACCTCATGCTTATAGGGATTACCGGGATCCTTCTGGTGCTGATACTCGTACAGTATGCGGTATCGTGCCTGGTCGTAGATCTGCTTTGGACTCTCAGCAGCCAATTTATCTCCAAATGCCCCGGCGGCATCCTTAGGGTCTATCACCTGAGCCGACAGGGTTCCTGCGATGCTGAGCGATGCCACCGCCATCACACATAAATTTCGAAATAACCTATGCATTGCTTTTTCACTACATAAATATTAGATGTAAAAAGAGGTCACGATACAAAGAAGTAGTCTAAAACTTTTTCACCTCAAATCGTGCCTACAAGGGTAAGCTTAGTTTAGTAAGATAGACCCTTATTGCAATTATAGTCAAAAAAAACGACAAAAAAATCTCTACATCAGGGGATTAGCATTTAAGCGTTACAGCCATCTATCCATGTATGCTCTTAGCTGTATTTCAATAGCGCTCTGAAGCATCAACTCGACTAATACCGCATCCCATACGCTAATACAAAGCAGAGGAAAGGGGCGAGACCTGACAACTGTCAGGCCTCGCCCCTACTCTGTGAGGATATTATCTCAGGACCCGGCGGGAGACTATCAGTCCACCTTGGCACTGCTCTTGAGGATCACGTCGTGCGCCCCACCCTCGGTGATCGAGGTCTGAGAGACGACCGTAACCTTAGAGTGCTTGCGGAGATGCTCCAGGGTGGTCGACCCACAGCTGCACATCGTCGCCTTGATCTTATTGATGGTGGACTCAAGGCTGTCCTTCATCTCTCCGGCGTAGGGGACGTAGCTGTCGACCCCCTCCTCAAACTTCATCTGACCCAGCACCGGCGCCTTGTCGCCATCATCGTACCGTTGCCAGTTCTTGGCACGATTGGAGCCCTCACCCCAGTACTCCTTGACGTAATTGCCATTGATCTTAAGGAGACGACCTGGACTCTCATCGAAGCGAGCAAAGTAGCGGCCCATCATTAGGAAGTCAGCACCCATGGCGAGGGCGAGGACCATATGGTAGTCGTGCACGAGACCGCCGTCGGAGCAGATCGGGATGTACTCTCCCTTCTCCTCCAGCCACTTGTCTCGGGCCGCAGCCACATCGATGACTGAGGTGGCCTGACCTCGACCGATACCCTTCTGCTCACGCGTGATGCAAATTGAGCCACCTCCGATGCCGACCTTGATGAAGTCGGCACCTGCAGCAGCGAGGTAATTGAAGCCATCCGCATCGACCACATTACCGGCTCCGATGGGGAGGTCTGGGTAATTGCTCTTCACCCACTTCAGAGCATCCGCCTGCCACTCGGAGAAGCCGTCCGAGGAGTCGAGGCAGACAACGTCCACACCTGCCTTCACCAGAGCCGGTACCCGCTCCTGGTAGTCGCGGGTATTGATGCCTGCACCGACGAGGAGGGTCTTTGTCTCCTCGTCCGAGAGTTCATTGGGATTGGCGTGGTGGCTGTCGTAGTCCTTGCGGAAGACAAGGGAGCAGAGGTGGTCCGACTTATTGATGATCGGAAGGGTATTCAGCTTCGCATCCCAGATCACATCGTTAGCCTCGGATAGCGTGATCCCCTCGTACCCGGTGGTGAGCTTGTCGAATGGGGTCATCATGTCCCTCACCTTAGTATCAAAGGGCGTCACCCCGATGCGGTAGTCCCGTGTAGTGAGCATACCGAGGAGCTTGCCATTGGGCTTGCCGTCATCGGTCACTGCGATGGTGGAGTGCCCGGTCCGCTTGATCAGGTCAAGCGCATCCTGCAGCGTATGGTCAGGAGTCAGGTTGGAGTCGCTCTGGACAAATCCGGCCTTAAATTTCTTCACCCTCCGCACCATCTCCGCCTCATCCTCGATGGGCTGAGAGCCGTAGATGAAGGAGAGCCCTCCATTTTGCGCCAGCGCAATCGCCAGCCGGTCATCTGAGACCGCCTGCATGATCGCCGAGACGAAGGGGATATTGAGGTGAAGTGAGGGCTCCTCGCCCTTCTTATGCTTCACGAGAGGAGTCCGGAGACAGATGTTATCCGGGGTGCAGTCGCGTGTAGTAAGTCCGGGGATAAGGAGATACTCACCGAAGGTATGGGAGATTTCGCTGGTAATGATGGCCATGATAGTCTGTGCTATGTATTCTTTGTCGTCCAACGGATATAGATCCTGCACAAAGGTACCCCTTTTCCATTTATTATCTCACCTCTGGCTCCTGCCGTAGATCCAGCCGTAGAGCGCACCGACGAAGAGGGCACCGCCGACGATGTTGCCGAGGGTGACCGGGAGGAGGTTGTCGAGCAGGAGCTGAGAGAGGCTCACCTCAGCGCCATACATCATGCCGGTGGGTATGTAGTACATATTGGCAATAGAGTGCTCAAAGCCCATCACCACAAAGGCCATCACCGGACACCAGAGCCCCATCATCTTACCGGACATCGTATCCGCCGCCGTCGCCAGCCAGATGGCAAGACAGACAAACCAATTTGCCCCCACGCCACGCACAAAGGCTTCACCCCAGGAGAGCGAGGCCTTCGTCTCCGCAGTGGTGCGGATAAAGGAGCCAAAAGCCTCGGGCTCCATCAGCCCTGTGAGGTAGACGAGGAAGTAGTCCCAAAAGAGCGCCCCGAGGAAGTTGGCACACCAGACCACTCCCCAGCCGAGCAATACACGTCCCCACCGCACTCTCCCCTGCATCGCCGCCGGCACCAGCACGGCACAGTTGCCGGTGAAGAGCTCTGCCCCCGCAATGACTACGAGGATGATGCCGAGGGGGAAGAAGAAGCCGCTCAGTAGCTTGGGCATGATCGGATTGCCTGCCGCAGCAGCACCGAAGCCACCGCCTGCCAGGGTTGCCAGTGTGCCTCCCATGGCGATGTAGACTCCGGCGAGGAAGCCGAGGAGGATCATATTAGTAAGAGAGAGCGAGGTCTTTGCCTCTGCCGTCGCGTAGGTCGAGGCGACGATCTCTGCGGGTGATTTCATTTTCGGGAATGCTATTGTTGGTGATACGTCGGCAAACTTAGCTCTTTCGTCCGAAACTAGGGACAGGCCGGGAAAAAGGTGGGTAAAAACCAGTCGCGATCTCGCTGTAAACTAATACCGATATTAGACATCACTAATACCGATATTAGACAACTCTAATACCGGTATTAGAAGATTCTTTTACCGGTAAAAGAAGTGGCTCTCCAAAGCTGGGGGAGCTCCTGCCATAATTCTCCCTCTAAACCCTTACAATAAAGAGCATATCGTCTGTCAAAAAGAACAAGTCAGAAAAATAGTGGGCGGGTACAATTAGATATTTTTTACCCTAATCGGTGATTTCCGTGCAATATAGGGCAATCGTCTGTACCTTTGTAGTGTAGGCACGAGAGTGCTTCTCAGAAAGCTTATCAATAGAATTAGGATTGCAATCCAAAATAAATCAAAAGAAACAAATAGTATGAGCGAAAGCAGTAAGAAGATTTACTCCTTTGGCAACGGCAAGGCCGAGGGTCGCGCAGATATGCGTATGCTCCTCGGTGGTAAGGGAGCTAATCTCGCCGAGATGAACCTCGTAGGCGTACCGGTGCCTCCCGGATTTACAATCACGACAGAGGTCTGCAGAGCCTATCAGACCGAGGGCGCAGAGAATATCCGCAAGTCTCTCTCTGAGGACGTCAAGGCCAATATCGGTAAGATCGAGGCACTTGTAGGACGTACCTTTGGCGACCCGGCTAATCCGCTCCTCGTCTCGGTCCGCTCCGGTGCTCCTGCCTCCATGCCGGGTATGATGGACACCATCCTCAACCTTGGTCTCAATGATGAGGCTGTCGAGGGACTTGCCAAGCTGACCAATAATCCTCGCTTCGCTTGGGACTCTTACCGCCGCTTTGTCCAGATGTACGGCGATGTGGTACTGGGACTGAAGCCCGAGAATAAGGATGACATCGACCCCTTCGAGCTCGAGATCCGTGCGGTGAAGAAGGCTAAGGGCGTCACCCAGGATACTGAGCTGGAAGTGGAGGACCTGAAGGAGCTGGTGAAGCGCTTCAAGGCTGCCGTGCTGGAGAAGACCGGCAAGCCCTTCCCGCAGGATGTCAACGAGCAACTGTGGGGTGCGATCTTTGCCGTCTTCAGCTCCTGGATGAATGAGCGCGCCGTGCTCTACCGTCGCATGGAGGGCATCCCCGAGGAGTGGGGGACGGCTGTGACCGTCATGGCGATGGTCTACGGTAACATGGGCGACACCAGTGCCACCGGCGTCTGCTTCTCTCGCGATGCCGCTACGGGTGAGAATGTCTTCAACGGCGAGTACCTGATCAACGCACAGGGTGAGGATGTCGTCGCCGGTATCCGCACCCCGAGCCAGATCACCCTCAAGGGCTCGCGCCAGTTTGCCGAGTACAAGGGGATCAGCGAGGAGGAGCGCAAGTCCGAGCACCCCTCTCTCGAGGAGGCGATGCCTGAGATCTACAAGGAGCTCTTCGAGATCCAGCACAAGCTGGAGCAGCACTACCACGATATGCAAGATATGGAGTTTACCGTCCAGGAGGGTAAGCTCTGGTTCCTCCAGACCCGTAATGGTAAGCGTACCGGTCGGGCGATGGTCAAGATCGCCATGGACCTGCTCCGTGACGGCATGATCGACGAGGAGGCTGCCATCGAGCACATCGAGCCCAATAAGCTGGACGAGCTGCTCCACCCGATCTTTGACAAGAAGATGGAGAAGAGCGCCACGCTGATCGCTCGCGGTCTGCCCGCCTCCCCCGGTGCCGCTACGGGTATCATCTGCTTCTTTGCTGACGATGCTCAGGAGCTGCACCACAAGGAGGGACATCGTGTGATCCTCGTCCGAGACGAGACCTCTCCGGAGGATCTCGCCGGTATGCAGGTGGCTGACGGTGTGCTCACCGCACGCGGTGGTATGACCAGCCACGCAGCCGTGGTGGCACGTGGTATGGGTAAGTGCTGTATCACCGGTGCAGGAGCGCTCAATATCGACTACAAGGCCCGCACCATCACCGTAGGGGACAAGGTCTTCCACGAGGGAGATCACATCTCTATCAACGGCTCTACCGGTCGTATCTACGAGGGTGAGCTCAAGACTGAGGCACCCGAGCTGGATGACGACTTCCAGATGCTGATGGACCTCTGCTCCAAGCACAGCCGCATGGTCGTGCGTGCCAATGCGGACACCGAGCGCGATGCGAAGGTGGCCCGTAAGTTTGGCGCCGTAGGTATCGGTCTCTGCCGCACGGAGCACATGTTCTTTGACGGAAAGAAGATCAAGGCGATTCGCCACATGATCCTCTCCGAGACTGCCGAGGATCGATACAAGGCACTCGAGGTGCTGCTCCCGATCCAGAGGGAGGACTTCAAGTCGATCTTCCTCGCCATGGATGGTCACCCAGTGATCGTCCGCCTACTTGACCCGCCGCTACACGAGTTTGTCCCCCACGATGCCAAGGGTCAGGAGGAGATGGCTCAGGACATGGGTGTGACCGTCAAGTACATCCGAGAGAGGGTGCAGCAGCTGGCTGAGCACAATCCTATGCTGGGTCACCGTGGTTGCCGTCTCGGCAACACCTACCCCGAGATCACGATCATGCAGACGAGAGCCATCCTCGGTGCAGCCATCGAGCTGAAGAAGGAGGGACACAACCCAATCCCCGAGATTATGGTGCCGCTGGCAGGTATCGTGCAGGAGTTCAATGAGCAGAAGCGCATCATCACCGAGACAGCAGAGGCACTCTTCGAGGAGGAGGGCGCACGGATCGACTTCAAGATCGGTACGATGATCGAGGTACCCCGCGCAGCCCTGACGGCAGATAAGATCGCTGCCTCGGCGGAGTTCTTCTCCTTCGGTACCAATGACCTCACGCAGATGACCTTTGGCTACTCTCGTGACGACATCGCATCCTTCCTGCCCGTTTATCTCGAGAAGAAGATCCTCAATGTGGATCCTTTCCAGGTACTCGATCAGGACGGCGTGGGTCAGCTGATCCGTATCGCTGCCGAGCGTGGTCGCAAGGCGCGTCCCGAGCTGGTATGCGGTATCTGCGGTGAGCACGGAGGTGAGCCGTCGAGCGTGAAATTCTGCGACACAGTCGGGCTGAATTACGTCAGCTGCTCGCCCTACCGCATCCCGATCGCTCGCGTGGCAGCGGCACAGGCTGCTATCGAGCACCGCAAGGATGCTGAGGCTGCGATGCAGGAGTGACACTTTTAGTCTCACTCTGAGATAAGACAAGAGGAGCTGTCCCAATCACGTGGGGCAGCTCCTCTCTTTTTTGCTACATTTGAGATATCAAGTCACAAAGCAAGAAACCGATATGAGAAAACTGATCATCACTCTACTGCCACTGTTGCTTACAGCACTCTCGGCATCCGCACAGATCTTTATCCCCTCTGACCCTATAGGCACCCAAGCGACCTATACGATGACAGGTAAGGATGGGAAAAGCTCGACCGAGCAACTAATGCTCCGCCGTGTCAAGGGCAATAACGTCTGGAGCAGCACACCGGGCGACTCAGACGAGATCCCGATATCTGAGCTGGTACTGCCTGAAGGCGTCTACTACTCCATAGATGAGCTGAGGACGCTGGTACGTCAGAAGATGACTGGCAAGGCGGCTAAGCTTGCCAAGGTCGAGATCAACTGCCTTAGCGGAGACCGGTTTCGGATGCTCCCCCTGCAAGGGACTCCCGGACAGACATTTCCCGACCAGACACTGGAGGTGAGGGCGAAGGTTAAGTTCCTCGGACTGCTCAATCTCCACCTTACCATGACCGTTGAGGGGGACAAGATCCTCCGGAGAGAGACGCGTCAGACCCCCTTCGGCGAGGTCTCCACGATCGTACGCTCGTACACTATGGTGTCCAAGACCGACGCTAAGGTGATGGGCAAGCGAGAGCAGAAGGTAGAGCGAGAGGAGATCACCCAGTGGATCATACCGGGGAGGGGTCTCTATAGGGAGGAGAAGAGGAAGGGAAAAGAGCTGAGCGTAAAAGAGCTGACTGACTTCAAGCGCCCCTGACTAATAGGTATGAAAAGAGTGGGCGGCCTCCCGATCAAAAGGGAAGCTGCCCACTCTCTATGTATGTATCTGTAAGGATCAGAAGCGATAGCCCAGGCTGATGCCACTGCGGATGTAGGCAGGCACATCATCCTTAGTGGCAGAGACGAAGTTGCGTCCGGCTCCGGTGTAGATCTCACCGACGAAGCCACTTTTGGAGATCCACTTCCAGCCGATGCCGAGGCCAAGACCGGCACCAAAGCCGTTGGCGTCCTCACTATCAATCTTGAGCCCTACGGTAGTATTCTTAGTGTACTTGCAACCAAAGAAACCGGCATTCACCTCGATGAAAAAGCCGGCACCGGGGAACTCGTCCTGACCGCGGTGCTTCCAGAAGAACCACCGAGTATAGGGCATGACCGCATACTTGTAGGGATAGGAGTCCTCCCAAGCGGCACTGGCAGCGACGCCAAGCGACAGATCCTCCAGCAGGATCCGGTCATAGGAGAGCTCAATATTGCCGGCGAGAGCCATGGGGAGATTGATCTTCACCTCATTGAGAGGGCCCTCCGTGAGCACCTGCTGCGCATTGGCACTTGAGGAAAACGATGCAGAGAGCAGCAGAGCAGCCGCAGTGAGCATCCACTTTTTTACGTTCATAGGACAATTACTTGACTTTGATATCTATTACTTATCTGTTTAGGCAAAGGTATACTATTTTCCAATAAAACAATACATCTGATGAGGTGCACAAGAGACCCGACCGGTCTCATCGCGAGGATTACGGCAGTGAGGAGACAAATAGAAGTCGTAGCCATACAAGAGCTCCTCGTGGAGTTAGAATCTCTTCAGCACTCTTTGGGACACCTTATATACATAGGGGGAAGCAAAAAAAGTCCGACCCACCGAGGATTCGGCAGGTCGGACTAGATAATACTCAGTATAAAGGATTACCGGCGAGCGGCAAGCTTCTGCTGAGACTTCTTGTGATTATGGTTATTAATCATCCAGGCGATCGGCGACGCCACGAAGAGGGTGCTCAGTGTACCGAAGACGATACCGAGGATGATAGCGAAGGTAAAGCTCCTCATGCTGGCACCTCCGAAGAAGAAGATCATCAGCACCACCAGCAAGGTACTCGTACTGGTATTGATCGTACGAGTAAGGGTGATATTGAGTGAGCGATTGAAGAGCTCCTTGCGCTCCATATCAGGGTGATACTTCAGCTCCTCACGGATACGATCAAAGACAACGATTGTATCATTGATCGAGTATCCGATGATCGCCAGCACGGCAGCGATAAAGTTCATATCGATCTCCATGGTGAAGGGCATGATCTTCCAGAGGATCGCGTAGAAGGCGATAATCACGCAGGTATTGAAGGTCACTGATGCGAAGGCTCCGACTGAGAAGGCGTAGTCCTTGAAGCGGATCAGGATGTAGATACCCATCACGATCAGGGAGAGGATCACAGCGATGGTGGCACCGGTCTTGATGTCGTCAGCGACACTGGCACCCACCTTCTGTGAGCTCTGGATATTTTGCTCGACAAACTGATCCTGGGTCGTACCCTGAGGCAGCTGTGACTGCAGGCTCTCATAGAGCTTGGTCTCGATCTCCTTGTCCACCTCAGGGGTATTGGTCTCCACCTTGTAGTTGGTCGAAATACGTACCTGATCCTCTGAAGTGATGCGGATTACGCTGACATGCCCATCAAGAGCGGGGCTCACGAGAGAGGTGATCTCGGCAGGCGTCACGGTGTGATCAAACTTTACCACATAGTTACGACCACCCGTAAAGTCAATACCTCTCGGGATGCCGATAGTGGCCATCATCACACCTCCGATCGCAAGGATCACAACGGCAACGGTGAGACCGATCTTGCGGAGTCCGATAAAGTCAACACGGGTATTCTCGAGGAAGTGGCGAGAGATCGGGGTTTCAAAGGTGACACCATTCATTTTGCCCTTCTCTGCACGACCTTCAAAGATGACACGAGTCATGAAGACAGCGGTGAGGAGGGAGATGAGCAGACCGATGATCAGCGTGGTGGCAAAGCCTCGGATCGCACCTGAGCCAAAGAAATAGAGGATCAGACCGGTCATGATCGTGGTGACATTGGAGTCAATGATCGCAGAGAATGCATTACCATACCCCTCCTGGATCGACTTCAGCATCGTCTTACCCTTCTTAAGCTCCTCTTTGATACGCTCAAAGACGAGCACGTTGGCGTCCACCGCCATACCCAGCGTCAGCACCATACCGGCGATACCGGGTAGGGTCAGGACTGCATGGATCGAGGCGAGGATACCTAGAGTGAGGAAGAGATTGACCAAAAGTGCCAGGTCGACGACGATACCGGGGAAGAGACCGTAGATGAGGCACATATAGATCATAAGCAGCACGAGTGCTACAAGGAAGGAGATCACTCCTGCCTTGATAGCTGCAGCACCGAGGGATGGTCCCACGACATCCTCCTGCACGATACGTACAGAGGCAGCCATCTTACCCGACTTGAGGGTATTAGCAAGGTCGGTCGCCTCATCAACTGTGAAGTGACCGGTGATCTGTGAGGTACCATTTGGGATCTCATTGAGGACATTAGGTGCAGAGTAGACCACATCATCGAGGACGATGGCAATGGGTCGGCCGACATTCTCCTTCGTCAGGCGTGCCCACTCCTTGGTGCCCTCAGGATTCATAGTCATGGAGACACCCGGATCCTGACGTCCCTGCTGCTGATTGATCTCACTCTTAGCACTGGTGACCACGTCACCGGCGAGAGCCGGCTCATTGCCCCGGCGAGAGCCCTTGAGAGCATACAGCTCGAAGACGTTGCTCCCCTCGCTCAGCTCCTTGGAGCCCCAGCGGAGGACAAGGTCACGTGGCAGCACATCCTTTACCTGAGGCAGACTGAGCATAGAGTCAATGGCGGCACGGTCTGCCTTACGGGCCACAGCGACCACGGCTGCAGAGCTACCGCGGGAGAGCTGCAGGCGAGAGAGCAGAGGATTATCCTTAGATGCCGTCTGCGTCTCAGCAGTCTCAGCCACTGCGGTCGTGTCGGCACCGGCAGCGATCTTTTGTGCCAGAGCCTCAGCAGCACTCTTGGCGCTGTCAGCGGCAGCCTCTACAGCGTCAGTAACCTCCTCGGTGGACTTCTCCTCAGCAGTCTCGCTTACCTCAGTCTCAGCAGGACGATCGGAGGAGGAGTGGAGACGAGCCAGCACCTGATCGGCAGAGACGAGATAGTCTGACACCTCAGAGCCCAGGTAGCACTCCCAGAACTCAAGATTAGCACTACCCTGGAGCAACTTGCGTACACGCTTCGGCTCAGTGATACCCGGCAGCTCCACGAGGATGCGGTTGCTCCCCTCGAGCTTCTGGATATTCGGCGCCACAACACCAAACTGGTCGATACGATTGCGCAGCACCTTGTGTGAGCTGTCGATCGCATCATCGACCGAGTGACGGAGGAAGGAGATCACCTCGTCATCGCTACTATTGGTATTGATACTCTCCTTATTGCTCAGGGTGCCAAAGACGGCAGCCAGACGAGCATTGGGGTCGAGCTTGTGGAATTCGTCGACGAAGAGGGAGACAAAGTCCTTCTGCGTCTGGTCTTGCCTTGCGATGGCATTGGTCAGCGCCTGACGATATGTGGGATCCTGGCTGTGGCCGGAGAGGTTATCCAGCACGTCAGCCACGTTGAGCTCTAGGACGACATTCATACCGCCCTTGAGGTCGAGTCCCAGTCCGATCTGATTCTCACGAACCGATTTTAGAGTGGAGCCAAGCCAAACCTTCTGAGGAGCCATGGAGTCAAGGTAGGCGATCTCTTTATTCACATCGCCCGCAGCATACTCCTTAGCCTTACTCTCGTAGATCGATGCCACTACCGTAAAGGAGAGGTAGTACGCACTGATCAGTACTAAGAGGATGGTTGTCCACCTTACTAAGCCTTTATTCTGCATCAGTCTCTTATAAGTATGTAGTGATTATTGATTTCTCTGTCATTCACCCGCAGTCCCCTACCTCAGCCTTTACGGTGAGAGCAGGGTACTTTTACGGTTGGCAAATGTACTGATTTTATGCCAATTTGCACTCTACCCGACCAAAGTAAAATTTGTTTTAAGAGGATAGACCATTCTTAGCGACGCCGCTTACCGCCCAAGAGAGTGCCAAGGATCGACCTCGTGATCTCTCTCCCGGCACTTGATCCCATGGCTCGGGTAGCCGACTTGAGTATCCCCCCCAGCAGGTCAGAGAAGTCGTCTTGCTGTGGCTTTGCGCTCGCCTTCGTTGCTTTGGCGCGCCTCTCGGCCTCTGCCCTCTGCTCCTCCTCGACACGACCTTTCTCCTCCCGATCTGCCAAATCCTCGTAGGCACTTCTCGGGTCGATGCTCTCGCGGTAGACACGCTCCAGAGGCGACTGACGGATAAGCGCATCCCGCTCCTCATCTGTCAGGGGACCGATGTAGGACTGCGGCGGTAGCACACTGACACGCTCCGAGATACTTGGTGCCCCATGGTCGTCGAGGAAGCTCACGACAGCCTCACCCGTGCCAAGTCCTTGGATCGTCTCCGTCATATCGAGGGCGGGATTGGGACGAAAGGCATCCGCAGCCGCTCTCACTCGCTTCATATCGGACGGCGTGTAAGCTCTCAGGGCATGCACCACCTTATTTCCCAGCTGACCCAGCACCTCATCGGGGATGTCTGAGGGCGACTGAGAGATGAAGTAGATCCCCACTCCCTTGGAGCGGATCAGCTTGATCACCTGTGTCAGCTTCTCCAGCAGTGGCTTATTGATGTCGTCGAAGAGTAGATGCGCCTCATCGAAGAAGAAGACCAGCGCCGGATGATCGGGATCACCGACCTCCGGGAGGTTGTCGTAGAAGGAGCTCAACAACCACACCAGCAGACTGCTGTAGAGGCGGGGTGACTTCATCAGCTCCTTAGCCTCCAAGATATGGATGGTGCCACGACCGCCCTCCGACGTCAGCAGGTCACGGGGGTCAAAATCGGGCATACCGAAGACCCGCTCCCCACCCTGACGCTCCAGCCGGAGGAGAGAGCGCTGGATCGCACCGACGGAGGCGGTGGAGACATTGCCATAGGTGGCGGAGATCTCCTTACGATGATCCGAGAGGTAGCGCAGCATCGCCTGGAGGTCCTTGAGGTCGTAGAGGAGGAGGCCATTGTCATCCGCCACCCGGAAGGCGATCTCCAGTAGGCCGCTCTGCACGTCATTCAGCTCGAGGATCCGCTCCAGCAGCATCGGTCCGATGCCGGAGATCGTCATCCGCATAGGGGTGCCCTCTTCGCCAAACGGGTCCCAGAGACGCACCGGATAGCCCCTCTCCTTATAGCCCAAGCTCCTCAGGTCATACTGCTCCACCCGGCGCGTAACGGAGGACTTATTTCCACCCTCCTGTACCATACCGGTGAGGTCTCCCTTCGCATCCACGAGGAAGACCGAGCTGCCAAGGTCGCTAAAGATCTCCGCCAGCATCTGGCAGGTGACTGTCTTACCGGTACCGGTCGCACCGGCGATCAGCCCGTGACGATTCATCTTCTCAGGCAGGAAGCCCACAAAACGCTCTCCTGTCCACCCCACATAGGGGGCTCCATCATTAGTAAGCATAAGTAGTACTACAGATACACAGCGGGTCACTCCCCCTTCGACCCTTTACAAGTTATCTCCCCACAAATCTATCAATTTATCCGCGATCATAAGCCTCCGGCACTCGTGCATCACCCCTACTCAAGCAGCCCACTCTTTATGGAAATCTCTAATACCGATATTAGTGATCTCTAATACCGATAAAAGAATTCTCTAATATCGGTATTAGATCAAGTACCTATCCATCGGGCATGGGACACCCCTCACCTATGCTCACCACAGTAAAGGCAATCTCTTTTGTCTCCTCCCACTCCTAACACGTCAAAATGCGAGATAGCCATACTATGTTCGGCAAACATAGTTTTTCTTGGGATCGAATTTATTGGTAAAGATGACGCATTTGAGTGGTTTCGTACCACTCAAATGCGTCACCCCTAACATAACTTAATAGGACACGAGAGGATGAGTAGAAAAATATCTACCTTTGTATTGTATATAGAATTCAATAATGCACCAGATAGTTCCTGAATAATATGAACGGAGTGTGTCAGAAAATGTGGCTCCTGTGTATGGCCCTCGTGGTCGGAGCATCGCTGTCGTATGGACAGAAAGTGGGTAAGTCGGGCGTCCGCTGCGACGTGGGACTGCTGTATCAGATCAGCTACCAAGAGAGCTGGGGCGACTCACATGCCGTGGTCGTGGAGGTGATCCCCGGTAGCCCGGCCGACAGAGCCGGCATCCGCCCGGGCGATGTGATCCTCGAGATCGAGGGACGCGACACTCAGAAGCTCTCAGAGGAGTCCATCACAGCGATGATCCTCGATCCCTCTCACGATCAGGTGTCACTGAAGATGCGCCGTCCCGGCACACCATTGTGGGACTTGGTGCTGCGGAAGGAGTGCCTCCCCTCAGGGATCCTGACGGAGGAGCTTCTGGCACAGGCCTTCAGTATGTATAGTCTGGAGGATGTCACCACCCGGCGCTTCACTATGCCCTTTATCTACACCCTTCCGACGAAGCGTGACTTCATCAAATACAGCACATTCTCATTTGCAGACAAGGAGATCGGGACGAAGCCCGGTGCTCGTGTCCTCGCAAAGGAGCTGGTGAGCAAGGGACTTAGAGAGCTCCCCACCGGCGGGCAGTTGAGCATCGTTTATAAGCCCGCCCTTGAGAGCAATCCGGACTTTCGCCCCGGTAGCGAGGCGAATCTGGATCCGGGATTCAAAAACTATCTGGTTACACGCAAGGATGGTCGCTATGAGGTGGACCACTATCCATTCTTGAGCATCAATACCCCAAAGTTCTCCGGTAAGTATCGGATGACGGTGGACATCGAGCTGATCGACAGCGAGGATAACACTAAGGTATGGAGCGTGACAGCTCGCGAGCTGCTCAATAAGGAGTACGATCCAGATCGGTATGTGGCTAACTTCTGCTACCTCATGCTGGCCAATTACCCCTTCGTCCGCTATGTGATGAATCCGACCTTCGTCCTGCACCGCGATCAGCACCTACTGACCGGCGTGGGGTATGATATGAACGACCTGCAGGTCATTCGTCACATCACGCCCGGCAGTCCCGCAGAGGCCGCCGGGCTAAAGGTGGGAGACCGGATCAAGTCGATCAATGGTCGCCTGCTGGAGAGCTCGGTAGATAAGATGAGCTCGGTCTACAAGACCTTCCTCCGTAAGACGTGGAAGTATCGTGCCAAGTCAACTGTCTACCCGGATGATAACGGCTTCCGTCAGTGTATGTACTGGGACCCTCAGTCCTACGATGTTGTGGCAAGTGAGCTGGATAAGGAGACTTACCTGGGAGCTTTTAGCTACCTCTTTGCCCACAATCCCTACATCGTATCAGCGGGTGCGAAGGTAGCGGCATCCGGTAATGGAGAGACGAAGGTGATCTTCGAGGTGATCCGTGACGGGGCGCCACAGGTGATTATGGTGGAGCCTCGCCTCATCAATAAGGACTACATAGAGCTGAAGTGAGCATGAAGCACCCATTCCTCCTCTCCGCTCTCGCCCTGCTCTGCTCCGCTCAGGTGGTGAGGGCACAGGAGAGTGTCTACGACTACAAACCGATCGCTGAGACCATACAGCAGGACGCCACCCGGTATGTCTGCAAGCGACCGCCTGTAGAGGATCGACTCTTCCGCTCCGATGCGGTCGAGCGCGTGATCCGTGAGGTACAGAGTAAGCTGACCAATCCCAAGCTACGCTGGATGATGGGGAATTGCTTCCCCAACACCCTCGACACAACGGTCCACTTCCGGCACGATGAGGATGGGCGGCCAGACACCTTTGTCTACACAGGAGACATAGCTGCGATGTGGCTACGCGACTCAGGCGCACAGGTCTATCCCTATGTGGCTCTCGCAGATGAGGATCCCCTACTTGCGGAAATGCTCCGAGGGGTGATCCGACGTCAGATGCTACAGATCTGTCTCGACCCATATGCCAACGCCTTCCTCGATGGAGACCTGACCACCTACTGGGCGACCGATATGACAGAGATGCGCCCGGGGGTGCATGAGCGGAAGTGGGAGATCGACTCGCTCTGCTATCCGATACGACTGGCCTACGCCTATTTGGCAGCGACAGGCGACAGCTCGATCCTCGATGAGGACTTCCATAGGGCGATGCGCCTCGTACTACAGACCCTACGCGAGCAGCAACGCAAGGAGGACAGAGGACCATACTCCTTTATGCGCCAGACGGAGCGGAGTACAGACTCTAAGTCATGTGGAGGCTGGGGCGAGCCGGTGAATCCCGTGGGACTGATCGTCTCCTCATTCCGCCCCTCAGATGATGCGACCCATTACCAATTCCTCATTCCCTCCAATTTCTTTGCCGTCACCTCATGCCGTAAGGCTGCTGAGATGATCAGGAGAGGCTATGCCGATGAGGCACTGGCGACCGGACTGGAGGAGCTGGCAGACGAGGTGGAGCAGGCACTCGCAAAGTATGCTGTAGTCTCGCACCCGATCTATGGTCAGGTGTATGCTTATGAGGTGGACGGATATGGGAATGTCAGCCTTATGGACGATGCCAATGTCCCGAGCCTCCTCGCCATGGGCTACCTTGGTGACGTTGCACTCGATGACCCGATCTATCAGAATACGAGGCGCTTGGTCTGGAGCGAAAGTAATCCATACTTCTTCCGCGGCACCGCCGGTGAAGGAATAGGTGGACCTCACGTGGGCTACGATATGGTGTGGCCGATGAGCATAATGATGCGCGCCTTCACCTCTACCGATGATGAGGAGATCCGCGCTTGTATGGAGCAGCTCCTCACGACAGATGCCGACACGGGGCTGATGCACGAGTCGTTTCACAAGGACGACCCGACGAAGTACACTCGCAGCTGGTTTGCATGGCAGAATACCCTCTTCGGCGAGCTGGTGCTGACACTGATCGAGCGGGGAAAGCTGGACCTACTCAATAGCCTCTGACCGATGCGTCGATATACGTTACTTACACTACTTGGTCTCCTCGTCCATATCTCCCTCGCGGTAGGACTGCAGGCTCAGTCGGTAGACGAGGTCTTCCGACGGATGCCGGATGAACTAATCCCCCTGCTACCCGACAGCACCCTTCGTGCCGAGCTCCTCGAGAGTCCGGAGGGTGTTTCGGTGGTCAATCCCTTTGGCGGGGAGATGAGTGTGATGAGCCGAAGCGAGCAAGGTCTGAGGCTCTCGCTCGACCGGCTGACGGAGCTGGAGGTGGGACTCTTGCCACACGGCAAGAGCTACTACATCTGTCTCATCGCCACCAGCACTATAGTACCGGCTCAGTCAGTGGTCACACTTTTTGATGCCGACTGGAACCGGCTACAGGGGACCCCTTTTACCCTACCCTCACCGGAGCACTTCATCTCAGGACAGCTGAGCACCCGCATCAAGCGCTCCCTTGCTGAGCTGGGGCACCTCCACTGGAGGGCGATGATGGACCCTATGGAGCCACAGCTGCTTACCGTGAGGATCACCAGCCTTGACGAGAAGACAAGCCAATCCCTGTACCCGGAGATGCAGAAGAGGGTACAGCCAGTGGCGATGAAGTGGGGGGAAAATCACTTCGAAATTGTGGTAAAGAAATAACCCGAGATGGATCAAGAAAGGATAGAGCAAGAGGATAAGCAACGTAAGCGCAAGGCACTCCTCATCGTCGGGATCAGCATCCTGCTGCTCCTGCTGGTTGGAGGAGGGTACTACCTCGTGCGACAGCAGCGGACGATCAATGATATGCGGGAGCTGTCGGCGCTTGATAAGCAGATGCTGCAGGACCAGTTTGATGAGCTGAATATGCAGTATGAGGAGTTTAGCTTTGAGATCAGCAACGACTCCATTGCAAAGCGGCTGGAGCAGGAGCAGGCAAAGGTGCAGCGACTGATGGAGGAGCTGAAGCAGGTCAAGAGCACTGATGCTGCTGAGATCAGTCGTCTCCGCCGCGAGCTCGACACCCTCCGCAAGATCCTCAAGAGCTACGTCATCCAGATAGACTCGCTCAATAGAGCCAATCAAGCTCTCAGGACAGAAAACAAGGCTCAGCGCGAGGAGATCAGCCGTGTCACATCCCGACAGAGACAGCTGCAGGAGGAGAAGTCGGACCTTACGGAGAAGGTACAGCTCGCCGCTAAGCTCTCGGTGAGCAACTTCCACACCGTAGGACTTAATAACAGAGGGCGCGACACGAAGCGGATCAAGAGCATGAAGCAGCTGCAGATCAATTTCCAGGTCGACCGCAACGTCACTGCTGAGCCAGGGATGAAAACGATCTATGTCCGCCTGAGCAAGCCCGATGGATCACTGATGCAACAGCCCGGGGAGAGCGGCACAATGTCCTTCGAGAGCGGTCAGGTACCCTACTCTGTCTCTCGACAGGTCGAGTACAGCGGTGAGCCGACTCAGGTGAGCCTCTACTGGGACATTCAGGAGTATCTGCCGGAGGGTAGCTACGTGGCAGAGATCTTTGCCGATGGGTATAAGATAGGTAGATACAGCTTCTCGCTCGGTAACTAAGCGACAGCCATGCGTACCGTACACATCATCAATGGACCCAATCTCAATAGGCTCGGCGCCCGTGAGCCTGAGCTCTATGGAGCAACCGCCTTTGAGGACTACTTAGAGCGGCTGAGGGAGCTCTTTCCCTCTGTGGATATCATCTACTTCCAGTCCAATCACGAGGGAGACCTGATCGACTACCTGCAGCAGGACGAGGTGCGGCATGCCTTCGGCGTGATTATCAATGGGGGCGCTTTTTCCCACTACTCCTATGCCATAGCCGATGCGCTGCGGATGGTGGAGGCACCGCTGATAGAGGTCCACATAACCAATACACATGCACGTGAGGACTTCCGAGAGAGGGATGTACTCACGCCTGTCTGCGAGGGGGCAATCATCGGTCTCGGGCTGGACGGATATCGCCTGGCCCTCGCCAACCTCTGTGCCAGACGTGGATAAGAGATAATATAATAACCTATTATATAAAAAGTAAGTATCGTGGTAAAGGAGTATCTAAAGTCGACTAAGATCGTCGCTACAGTATCAGACCTGCATTGCGACCAAGAGTTTCTGAGACAAATCTTTGACGCCGGTGTCAACGTCGTCAGGATGAACTCAGCCCATATGACTCATGAGGGATTTGAGCGAGTGATCCACAACGTCCGCGCTGTCAGCGACAGCGTCGCCATTATGATGGACACCAAGGGACCTGAGGTCCGGACAACAGCTACCGCTGACGGAGCACCGATTGAGCTGGTGACAGACCAGCAGATACAGATCCAGGCAGACCCGACAGCGCCCTGCACCCAGGAGGTGATTAATGTGAATTACCCCGGCTTCATCCACGATGTACCGGAGGGAGCAGCTGTCCTCTTTGATGACGGACTCCTCGGTCTGAGAGTAATCCGCAAGGACGAGACGACCCTCTACTGCACGGTGCTCAATGACGGGACCATCGGCTCCCACAAGAGCGTCAATGTACCCAATGTCAGCATCGATCTCCCGGCTGTCACCGAGAGGGATCGAGACTCGATCCTCTTCTCTATGGCTAACGATGTCGACTTCATAGCCCACTCCTTCGTCCGCTCTCGGAAGGATGTCGATGAGATACAGAAGATCCTCGACAGCGGGCATAGTGACATCAAGATCATCTCCAAGATAGAGAACCAGGAGGGCGTGGACAATATAGACGAGATCATACAGGCCTCCTACGGCATCATGATCGCTCGAGGTGACCTCGGCATAGAGGTGGATCTGGAGGATATCCCGACGATCCAGAGGACGATCATACAGATGTGCATCGACCAGAATAAGCCGGTCATCGTAGCCACGCAGATGCTCCACACAATGATCCAAAACCCCCGCCCAACGCGCGCCGAGGTGAGCGATGTCTCCAGTGCGATCATGATGAATACGGATGCTGTGATGCTTAGCGGTGAGACCGCCAATGGGAAGTACCCCGTGGAGGCGGTACGGACTATGACGAAGATCATACGCGCTGCAGAGCAGCTCCCTCCGACACACTTCTTCTCCGAGCTGACCTGCCCACGCGAGCAGGGACCGGACCTAACCCGCTTCCTCTCCAAGTGTGCCGTCGACTCGCTCGCCCTCTTCCCCGAGGTGAGCGCCATCATCAGCGATGCCTACTCCGGACGGACCGCCCGCACCCTCTCCTCCTATCGCGGAGACCGACCCATTTTGGCACTCTGCTCCCACAAGGCCGTCGCCCGACAGCTAGCCCTCTCCTATGGTGTCACAGCCATCTATCTGGAGAAAGACAAGGCCCATGGCGAGGACAACCACCACTACCTCCTGAGGGGTATCAAGTACCTCCTCGACCAAGAGACGATCACCACCGATGACACCATCGTCTACTGCGGTGGGATGCTCAATCCTCATATAGGGACCAACACACTGGAGATGTACCGGATGAAAGACTTCATAGACTTCCATGCCGATAGCTTCCGTAAGTGAGCACCTGAGAGAGCTGGCCATCACCGAGTACGCCGAGCGCCACACCGACAAGGAGCCGGCGATCCTCACCCGCCTGACACGGGAGGCTGACGAGCGACTGATGTATCCCCGTATGAATTGCGGGCACTTACAGGGTCGCCTCCTCAGGATGCTGGTCCGGATCACAGGTGCAAGGGAGGTGCTGGAGATCGGGACCTACGCTGCCTACTCCACCCATTGCCTCGCTGAGGGTCTACCCGAAGAGGGACACCTCACCACCATTGATGTCAATGATGAGATGGAGCCTGTGATCAGAGCCAGCCTCAGCGAGACGGGCATTCACGAGAAGGTCACCAGCCTCATAGGGGATGCGAAAGAACTGCTCACCACGATGGATCTCTCAGCCTACGACCTGATCTACCTGGACGCAGACAAGCGGGGCTACCCCGACTACTACCACCTCATCGTCCCGGCGATGAGATCGGGAGCTCTCCTCATCGCTGACAACACCCTCTGGGGTGGCAAGGTGGCACTGAGCGACTGTCACGACCCGCAGACAGAGTCGCTCCGCTCCTTCAACGACCTAATCGCGAAGGACGCCTCCGTGGAGAAGGTCCTGCTCCCTCTCCGAGATGGTCTTACACTTATC
The DNA here is from genome assembly GCF_056590575.1 of Porphyromonas sp. C0041D3. Classification (NCBI taxonomy): domain Bacteria; kingdom Pseudomonadati; phylum Bacteroidota; class Bacteroidia; order Bacteroidales; family Porphyromonadaceae; genus Porphyromonas; species Porphyromonas sp. C0041D3. The sequence goes on along the minus strand of NZ_JBWPWJ010000004.1, from coordinate 119,314 downwards.
TATAAGAAATAAATACCGATATGAATCCGATACGAACCGCACGCACAGCACGGATGATCCAGAAGGAGCTTAGCGAACTCCTCCTCGCAGATACGAGGCTGACGCGTGGCGTAATCATCAGCGTCACTGAAGTAAGGCTGGCACCGGACCTCAGCTCTGCACGCTGCTACCTAAGTATCTTCCCTGATGCCAAGGGTCCTGAGATCCTCAAGACCCTTCAGACCAATACATCGACCATAAGGTATGACCTCGGCAACAGCCTCGCCAGCCGCATGAGGGTGATACCGGAGCTCTACTTCTATCTCGACCGGTCGGAGGAGTACGCCCGTAAGATCGATGAGCTACTGGACGCCAATCCCACTCACGACTACACGAGAGACGAGGAGTCGGAGGGGTGGATCTCCAGCTTAGACGACGAGTAAGGGAGGAGCGCCTCATGGGATCCGGATCGAGAAGTCTCAGCACGGCACTCTTCATCGCGTGGAGGTACTTCTTCTCACGCAAGAGTACGCAGGCGATCCACGTGATCGCCATCGTCGCTGTGACGGCTATTGCCATCGTGACGATGGTGATGGTGGTGGCGCTCTCTGTCTTCAATGGATTTGAGCGCTTCACAACGGATCAATTTGCCACCCTCTGCCCCACCACCGAGATCCGTAGCGATGTCGGGCAGGACTACTCTGCCTCAGCAGTCACACTGCCTCCCGGAGTGACAGCTGCACCGGTCCTGACGACTCAGGCGCTTGCCAAGTGCGGAGACAATGCGATGCCGGTGACCCTTATCGGTATCGACAGCACCTATCAGCAAGTAGTCCCGATAGCCGACCACTTGGTGGGAGGAGACTTCGACATAGGAGATGAGGACTATCCCTCTGCGGTACTCGGCGTTGGTGTGGCCGCACAGCTTGGTGCCGGTGTGGGCTATCAGTCACCCCTGACCATCGTCCTGCCGAAGCGGCTGGGGCGGATGTCGACTATCCTCCCTCAGAGGAGCTTTGTCACACGGGATCTCTACGTGGGCGGAGTCTTCCAGGTCGACGATGAAGAGGCAGACGAGCAAGCGGTATACGTGCCGATCGCACTACTGAGGGAGTTGCTTATGTACGACAGTGACGTAGTCACCTACCTCGCCACAGACCATACTGACGATCGTGAGCTCACCACGGCTCTCGGACTAGGGTATAGGGTCCTTGACATTTATGAGCAGAATCCCCAGGCCTACCGCGTACTGGAGATTGAGAAGTGGATAACCTTCCTCCTGCTCGTCTTCGTCTTGATCCTCTGCCTCTTCAGTGTCATCTCCACCCTCGGTCTGCTGATCGTAGAGAAGCGCGATGACACTCAGGTACTCCTCTCCCTCGGGGCAACACCGAGTACCATCGACAGCATCCTACATATTGAGAGCTACCTCCTGACCCTCAGTGGACTCGTTATCGGACTGGTGACGGGGATCTTGCTGGTACTTAGCCAAGCGACTTGGGGGTGGCTCAAGCTGGGAGGAGATGCCAGCCTACTACTTATCGATGCCTACCCCGTGGAGCTACGAGTGGGCGATCTCCTTATGGTGAGTGCGATCATCCTCTTGGTAGGCTGGATCAGCAGCAGGATTGCCTTCCGACTCTTCAGCCGAGGAGAGCGCAAGGGGTAAATAGGTGCTTTTTTCCTCAAAAAGCGGAGAATATAAGGTGGAGAAGAAATCTTTTTCCTTACATTTGCCAGGAAGGGAAGGAGGGGGATAGGATACTATTATCACAACCAATAATCAAAATCTCTAATGAGTACAGTAGAGACGGCACAAGCAACGATGCCGCACGGAGAGACCCTCCGAGACAAGTGGTACGTCCGGTGGGGCGTCCTGATTATGATCGCACTGACGATGCTCTTCGCATATATGTTCGTCGATGTGCTTTCACCCCTAAAGACTCAGCTGGACCAGAATCTCGGCTGGAGCTCATCGGTCTTCGGCACATACGCGGGGAGCGAGTTTTTCATCAATGTCTTCTGCCTTTTCCTGATCTTTGCCGGGATCATCCTCGACAAGATGGGCGTGCGCTTCACCGCCATCCTCTCCGGATCGCTGATGGTGCTAGGTGCCGGCATCAAGGTCTATGCACTGAGCAATACCTTCCATGACGGCGGCTTCCTCTACGGCTTCGTGTCAAGCATTGTCCCCGCTGACTTCCCCCCGTCTGCGGCACTCGCCTGCGCAGGCTTTGCCATCTTCGGCATGGGTACCGAGATGGGCGGCGTGACCGTATCGAGAGCGATCGTCAAGTGGTTCCAGGGGAAGGAGATGGCAATGGCGATGGGCGTCGAGATGGCGGTAGCCCGACTGGGCGTCTTTGCTGTCTTCCAGTCGTCACCTCGCATCTACAATGCGATGGTAGAGAAGTTTGGTCCGGATATGACTGCCGCCCAAGGCATCCAGGCAGTGCAGGCACCGGTACTCTTTGTCTTCATCCTGCTGGTGATCGGTCTCTTCCTCTACCTCGTATATGGCGTGCTGGATCGCAAGCTGGACAAGCAGCAGAGTGTCACCATCGTTGAGGACGAGGAGCCCTTTAAGTTTAAGGACCTGGGCAAGGTCTTTGGCATCAAGACATTCTGGATCGTGGCGCTACTCTGCGTACTTTACTACTCCGCGATCTTCCCCTTCCAGAAGTACGCGACCAACATGCTCGAGAGCAATCTCGGTCTGAGTACAGAGACGGCATCTAGCATCTTCAGTCTCTTCCCCATCGGAGCGATGGTCATCACACCCTTCCTGGGGCTTTACCTCGACAAGAAGGGCAAGGGTGCCACGATGCTAATCCTGGGGTCCATCTTGATGATCGTCTGTCACGGGATCTTTGCCCTCTACCCCTTCACAACGGATAAGCTCTCCTTCGGGATCGCCATTGGTGCCATTGTGCTCCTCGGGATCTCCTTCTCACTCGTGCCTGCCGCCCTCTGGCCCAGCATGCCTAAGGTGATTGACGCCAAGGTACTCGGCTCGGCCTACTCAGCTACCTTCTTCATCCAGAATATCGGACTGATGTCTGTCCCGATGATCATCGGCCGTGTCCTCGATGAGACCAATCCCGGTGCCGTGGCAGGGCAGGCTCTCAATTACACCCCCGCTATGCTGATCTTCACCTCCTTCGGAGTACTGGCGCTCCTCCTAAGCCTTTACCTCAAGGCCTACGACCGTAAGAAGAATCTCGGTCTCGAGCTGCCCAATATCAAGAAGGACAACTAATCCCCCTATACATAGTTAGTTTCAAGAGGGTGTGCCGATGTCTCGGCACACCCTCTTGGTCTTTGAGATCAGGAGCTTTTCTGAGAGCTGAGCAGTGAAGAGGTAAAATCGTACCTTTGCAGTATAGAGTGATCCTCTCCCTATGAGTGAGTGACCCTGTCGCTCGAGACTTCGGTCTCGGGAGGAAAGTCCGGGCCACACAGAGCATCACGCTTCCTAACGGGAAGGCGCCGTGAGGCGCTCGATGCGTAACAGAGAATGACCGCCTGCTTGCAGGTAAGGGTGAAAAGGTGAGGTAAGAGCTCACCGAGCCATCGGTGACGAGGGCTGCCGTACGCAGACGTGAGGGGAAAAATCATGTATACCGGCGACTGAGGGCTGCTCGTCCGATGCCGGGGGGTAGATCGATAGAGGTGTCGGGCAACCGCCACCCGAGATTAATGACAGGGACGCTTGGTGAGAGCACCAAGACGACAGAACCCGGCTTACCACTCACTCCTAAGGGAGGGGATCGCTCTTATTTTTTATCACTATACCACCACACCGATCTCACACGAGAGACATGCCTACCGAGCAGAGGGACAGCCATCAGAGTAACGACCTCCCAAGCTATGAGGAGCGACTACAGACTATCCGGTCGAGACGAGAGAAGGAGCAACGGAAAGGCTTCTTCTCACGCCTGACACGCCGTGGGAAGAAGGCGAAGCGCTTTTTCTCAAACGAGATATGGCGTCTCCGTGAGGATGACCTGCGCGGTAGCCAGCGGTGGATGGTCCGAGTACTCCAGGTGATTGTCATCACGATCCGTGAGTACACGGATGGCAACTTGGGGCGAAAGGCCTCTGCCCTCACCTACACCACCCTCCTTGCCCTGATCCCTATGCTGGCGGTGATCCTCAGTATCGCAGCAGGATTCGGGATGCAGAGCTCTGTCCAGAGGCAGCTCTACGACTACTTCCCGGGGCACTACACGGAGCTGACTCAGGCCTTTGACTTTGTCGAGAGCTATATGAACGTGGTCCACAGCAATACCTTCATCATCATCGGAGTGGGTACTTTGCTCTATACTGTGGTCCGACTGATGCTCAATATCGAGGATGTGATGAATGAAGTGTGGCATATCAAGGAGCCTCGCCCCTACAGCCGACGGATCCTATGGTCACTCGCCTACTTTCTGATCCTCCCCTTCCTCATCACACTGACGAGCGGACTCAATGTCTTCATCCGCTCATTCTCAAGCTTCAAGCTCTTTGGTGAGCTTTCACTCTCGCCACTCTTCTCCTTCCTCAGCGGCTTTGGTCTTTACCTGATCTGGATCCTGATCTTTACGGCACTGTATAAGTTTATGCCCAATACTCGGGTCCGCACAGGTCCTGCGCTGATGGCGGGGACGCTGTCGGGTGTGGTCTTCCAGCTCTTCCAGATGATCTACATTACCGGACAGCTGTGGGTGAGTAAGTACAATGCGATCTACGGGAGCTTTGCGGCTGTCCCATTGCTCCTCCTCTTCGTCCAGATGTCGTGGGTTATAGCGCTCTTCGGTGCGCAGCTCGCCTACTCGATACAGAATGTGGAGTACTACTACTTCCGCTCCGAGAGCGAGCACATCTCGAGGCGATTCAGAGACTTCATTGCTGTGGTGCTGATGAAGAAGATCTGCCTCGCCTTTAAGCACGAGGGCGAGGTGTACGATGGTGAGGAGCTGGCGAAGGAGTGCCACCTGCCGATCATCGTCGTCAATGACACGCTCGACAAGCTCGTACTCTGTCGCCTGCTCATCCGTCAGCCTAATCCCAAGCAGACCTCACGACCCACTTACCTCCCAGCACTCGATGTCAGCACGATCACAGTACGCAAGGTGACTACTGCCATGGACCGGCTCGGAGCGGAGAATTTCCGGATCGACCTCTACAGCACCTACGCCAAGGAGTGGCTCATCGTGCGGGACGCACGCTTCTCCGAGGATCCGGACAAGATGGATCAGCCGGTGATCACCCTCTGAGACCTCTCTATACCTCTCTCATGCAGTGGGGAAATCAATAGCCCTGAGACTGAGATTTAGCCCATGCAAGGACGGCTACGAGGCGAGCAACCCCGGTTGCCTGACCACTCTTCCTAATTCACTGCACGCGACTATCTTCCGAAGCGGACTAATTCTTCTGCCCTAAAGGGAGCCCAAAAAAGGACACTAAGGTGTGCCTTTTTTGGTAGTTTTGTATGCACTGCCAAGTGCAATGCATTGACACAACTCAACCACTTCAATCATGAATAGCAAAAGAAATATACTCGGTACCCTGATCATCGCAGTCACTGTCGTCCTCTCAGTCTGGATCGGGGCATCGGCCCTCCGTCATCGCAATGACGGACCTCGTACCATCACTGTGAAGGGAAGCGCAGAGCGATCCTTCCGCAGCAATCTCGCCACTTGGACACTCACGATCACCGACCACAGCTCGTCTCCCAAGTTGGGATTTGACGAGGTGGAGCGACAGCGAGGCGTCGTTGTAAGCTTTCTCCGCTCGCACGGATTTACCGACGAAGAGATGGAGATGCTTGGTGTCTCCTACAACGAGCGCGTCAATGGCTACTACAATAAGAATCAGGATCGCTATGTAGAGGAGCACGATGGCTACGATGTGAGCCAGTCGATCGTACTCACCACTGAGGACGTGGACAAGATCGACCAAACCGCTAAGGCAGTAGGCGAGCTCATCAATCTTGACGTCACCGTCAGCGTGGGCGACCCCAGCTACTACTACACCAAGATGGCGGACCTAAAGCTGGAGATGCTTGATGCCGCAGCCGCCGATGCACGCGACCGCGCTGCATCGATCGCCAAGGCAAGCCACGGCAGCCTCGGTGCCCTACAGAAGTCTCAGATGGGCGTCTTCCAGATCTTGGGACGCTACGCCAATGAGAGCTACTCCTGGGGAGGTACGCTCAACACCTCCGACATAGATAAGACCGCAAGTATCACCGTCTCCTCGACTTTCCTCCTGAAGTAATGACCCTCGACGAAGCCCGCCGACGGGTAGAGCAGCTGAGACACGAGCTGGAGGAGCACGAGTATCGGTACTACGTCCTCTCAGCCCCCACCATCAGCGATAGGGACTTTGATCTCCTGATGAAGGAGCTGGAGTCTCTCGAGAGATCCTACCCGGAGCTGATCACCCCCTACTCGCCTACGCAGCGGGTGGGAAGCGAATTCATCGGTGAGGTTGCCACCGGCACTGCTGTCGCCCACAGAGTGCCGATGCTCTCGCTTGCCAATACCTACAGCATAGGCGAGGTGGAGGACTTCTACCGCAGGCTCACTGAGGCTGTTGGCGAGGCACCGGAGCTGGTAGCCGAGCTAAAGTTTGACGGCGTCTCCATCTCCGTGATCTACGAGGAGGGACTACTGCACCAAGCTCTCACCCGAGGGGACGGGCAGTATGGCGAGGATGTGACGCAGGCAATCAGGGCGATCCGGGCGATCCCACTCCGACTCAAGGGCGACAATCTCCCGGACCGAGTGGAGGTCCGGGGAGAGATCCTGCTGCCATGGCGGGAGTTTCAGAGACTGAATGCAGCTCGAGAGGAGGCGGGCGAGGCTCCCTTTGCCAACCCTCGCAACGCTGTCTCAGGTACGATCAAAACGAAGGAGAATATCGCCGCCGTGGTGAGCCACCGACGCCCGACTGCGCGCTTTTACTACCTTCTCAGCGATGATGAGGACTGGCTGCCGGAGCGTCACTCCGATCGGCTGGAGCGGATGCGGGAGATGGGGCTCCCCGTCAGCACGCACAGCGCCCTCTGCCACTCTGTGGAGGAGGTAGACAAGTATCTCGACTACTGGGATCTCCACCGGCACGAGCTGGAGGTGGCTACGGACGGGGCGGTGCTGAAGGTCAACGACTACTCCCTCCATAAGCAGATCGGGATGACAGCAAAAAGCCCTAAGTGGGCGATCGCCTATAAGTACGATGCCGAGAAGGCGATCACGCGACTTTTGGAAGTTCGCTACCAGACCGGGCGAAGTGGCATCGTCACACCGGTGGCACTGCTGGAGCCTGTAGAGCTCTCCGGTACCACCGTCTCCCGTGCGACACTCAATAACGAGGACTTTATCCGCAATCTTGATCTCCACGAGAGAGACCTCGTGTCGGTGGAGAAAGGAGGTGAGATCATCCCGAAGATCACCCTTGTGCGCAAGGACCTGAGAGACGAGCAGGTAGGAGCTCCAGTCTCTATGCCGGGGAGCTGCCCGTCCTGTGGCACCACTCTCATCCGGCATGAGGGGGAGGCGGGACTCTTTTGCCCCAATAAGTGGGACTGTCCGGCTCAGGTAGAGGGGCGGATAGAGCACTTCTGCAGCCGCAAGGCGATGGACATCTTCATCGGTCCGAGCAGCATCAATGCCCTCTCCACGATCCTCGGTCTGCGCTCGGTGGACCAGCTCTACACGCTCACCGAGAGAGAGCTGCTCCGACTGCCGCTCTTCAAGGAGACAAAGGCGGAGAACCTCCTTAAGAGCATTGAGGAGAGCAAGGAGAAGCCCTTTGAGCGAGTACTCTTTGCCCTCGGCATACCCCTCGTAGGGAGCAAGGTCGCGGAGACGCTTGCCCGATATGCCGGGTCGATCGACCGTCTATTAGAGGCCTCCGAGGAGGAGCTACAGAGCATCCCTGAGGTGGGCCCGATGATCGCCCGTAGCGTGAGGGACTACGCCCAGGAGCCCCGGTCCCGGCAATTGGTCGCTAATCTAAAGGCTGCAGGTCTCCACTTCGAGATCGAAGAGAAGGAGCAGACCGGTCCCACCTCTGATACCTTCGCAGGTCAGACCATCGTGATCAGCGGAGTCTTCCACACCATTACTCGCGATGAACTCAAGGAGCTGCTTGGCCGCCATGGTGCGCGTGTCGGTACCAGCATCTCCAGCAAGACCTCACTCCTCGTCCATGGCGAAAATATGGGACCGGCAAAGCTCGCCAAGGCGGAGCAACTCGGCGTAAAGATGATGACCGAGGAGCAATTTTTTGACACCTACAGAGATCTAAGATAAGACAGCACAAATGGCAGACTCGCAATCCTTCGTACACCTCCACGTCCACTCCTACTTCTCCATCCTCGATGGGGCCTCCTCGGTGGAGACGCTTGTGGACACAGCGATCGCACACGGTCAGCGCGGCATGGCACTGACCGATCACGGCGTGATGTACGGCATCAAGACGCTGCACGACTACTGCAATAGCAAGAATAAGCCGATCAAGGGCGAGATCAAGGAGCTTACAGCACGACTGGCAGAGGAGTCCGATGAGGAAGCGAAGGCGCAGATCCGACAGGAGATAGAGGAGAAGGAGAAAAAGATCTTCAAGCCGATCTTCGGCTGCGAGTGCTACTGCGCCCGTAATGGCCGGGAGAATAAGAGCGCGGTCGAGGACCGAAGCGGATACCACCTCATAGTGCTGGCAAAGAATAAGCAGGGATACCACAACCTGATCAAGATGGCATCAGAGGCCTTCACTACCGGCTTTTACTACAAGCCGAGGATAGACAAAGGATTGCTCGAGAAGTACCACGAGGGGCTGATCGTCTCCAGCGCTTGCCTCGGAGGCGAGATCCCCCAGCACATCCTCCACGATGACATCGAGGGGGCGAGAAGCGCCATCCGATGGTTCAAGGGACTCTTCGGGGAGGACTTCTACTTAGAGCTACAGCGACACAAGACCACTAAGCCACGAGGCAATCAGGAGACCTTTGTAAAGCAGGAGAAAGTCAATAAGGTGCTGATGCAGCTCGCACAGGAAGAGGGCGTGAAGCTCATTGCCACCAACGACTCCCACTTCGCACACGAGGATGATGGTGAGGCTCACGAGCGACTGATCTGCCTCAGCACAGGCAAGACCTTCAATGACCCCAATAGGCTCACCTATACCAAGCAGGAGTGGCTCAAGAGCACAGAGGAGATGAGTGCGATCTTCGCCGATGTGCCCGAGGCACTGAGCAATACCGCTGAGATCCTCGACAAGGTGGAGATCTACTCCATCGACAGCGACCCACTGATGCCTGACTTCCCGATCCCGGAGGGCTTTGCCGACGCTGATGACTACCTCAGGCACCTCTCTTACGAGGGAGCTAAGAAACGCTATGGTGAGGAGCTCTCCGATGAGGTAAAGGAGCGACTGGACTACGAGCTGGACGTGATCAAGACCATGGGCTTTCCCGGCTACTTCCTCATCGTGCAGGACTACATCCTCAATGCGCGAAAGCTCGGCATCATCGTCGGACCGGGACGTGGCTCTGCCGCCGGCTCCATCGTCGCCTACTCGCTCACGATCACCGACCTCGACCCGCTGAAGTACCACCTGCTCTTCGAGCGCTTCCTCAATCCTGACCGCATCTCTCTCCCGGATATTGATGTCGACTTTGATAACGAGGGGCGACAGCAGATCCTTGAGTGGGTGACCGAGAAGTACGGAGCAGATCACGTAGCACACATCGTCACCTACGGCACGATGGCAGCCAAGAGTTCGATCAAGGATATGGGGCGCGTGCTGCAGCTCCCCCTGCCTGAGACCAATGCCATCGCCAAGCTGATCCCCGACCGCATCGGTGACAAGAAGGACCCCTCCATCAAGATGTCCAGAGAGAACGTCCCGGAGCTCAATGACATCCTATATGGCCCCGACATAACGCAGAAAGAGGTGCTGAAGTACGCCGAGCAGCTGGAGGGCACGGTGCGCAACGTCGGGGTCCATGCTTGTGGCATCATCATCAGCAAAGTGCCGATCTCGGACGTCGTCCCCTCCTGGGTCACCCTCGACAGCCTGACCAATAAGGACATCTTGGTCACCCAGTACGATGGCAGCGTCATCGAGTCCACCGGGCTGATCAAGATGGACTTCCTCGGGCTGAAGACGCTATCGATCATCCGTGCTGCATTAGACAACGTCAAGCTCAATCACAAGGTCGACATTGACATCAACAGCATCCCTCTCGATGACGAACTGACCTACAAGCTCTTCAGCGAAGGAGACACGATGGCGATCTTCCAATTTGAATCCCCTGGGATGCAGCGCTCTCTCAAGGAGCTGCAGCCCTCAGTCTTCGAGGACCTCATTGCTATGGTCGCTCTCTACCGCCCGGGACCGATGGACAACATCCCCTCGTTCATCGCACGCAAGCACGGCAAGGAGGAGATCACCTACGAGCTACCGGTAATGAAGGAAGACCTGGCAGAGACCTATGGGATCACCGTATACCAAGAGCAGGTGATGCTCCTGTCACGCAAGATCGCCAACTTCACCCGCGGTCAGTCCGACAACCTCCGCAAGGCGATGGGGAAGAAAAAGATCAAGATGATGCAGGCCCTCAAGGTGAAGTATCTCGAGGGCGGTCGGGCAAACGGCTACCCCGACGATACACTGGAGCACATCTGGTCCGAGTGGGAGAAATTTGCCTCCTACGCCTTCAATAAGAGCCACGCTGCCTGCTACGCCTGGATCTCCTACCAGACCGCTTACCTCAAGGCTCACTACCCCAGCGAGTATATGGCGGGCGTGCTCAGCATCAACCTCAGCGACATCGCCAAGATCACCAAGTACATAGGTACCTGCCAACAAATGGGGATCAAGGTACTCTGCCCGGATGTCAATGAGTCGGAGTGCACCTTTGCCGCCAATAAGAGTGGAGACATCCGCTTCGGTCTCGGTGCCATCAAGGGCTTCAGCAATGCGGCCGCACAGGACATCGTCAGCGAGAGGAAGGAGAATGGTCCCTACACCGACATCTACGATTTCTTTGAGCGAATACCTGCCAGCGTGGCTACGAAGAAGACCTGCGAGTCGCTGGTGCTGAGTGGAGCCTTTGACTCCTTTGGCACGTTCACCCGCGAGGACTTCCTCGACCCCGACGATACGCCCAAGAAAGAGACTTTCCTCGATAAGCTGCTTCGCTTCAGCGAGGATAGCCGATCCTCCCGGATGTCCAGCCAGGCTTCCCTCTTCGGAGATACCAATTTCCAAGAAATGTCCCGCCCCTCACCCGATCACCGCGCACAGCCGTGGAGCGACATCGAGAAGCTCAATAAGGAGAAAGCACTCCTCGGGATCTACATCACGGCCTCTCCTCTCGACAAGTACGCCCTGATCCTCAGGGAACTCTGCAACATCCCCTGCAGCGAGGTGACCGATGGGCTCGACAACTACGCCGGCAAGGGTGCTCTGCGCTTCGGAGGCGTCGTGACTGACTATGCTGAGAGGACCTCCAAGAGTGGCAACCCCTACGGGATCCTGACAATACAGGACTACGATGGCGAGGGGAAGCTCTACCTCTTTGGGGACCAATTTACCACCTATCGCAACTTTGGTAAGGAGGGACTCTATATCTTAGTCACCGTAAAGGTCAACCCTCCCAAGTGGGAGGGTGGTCGTCCCTTCCGCGAGGTTCAGTCGATCCAGCTACTGGATCAGGTGGTCGATACTGCCTTCTCCACCCTCGACATCGCCATCCCCGAGGACGCAATCACCGAGGAGCTCTACGACACCCTTGTGAGTAGCGCAAGCGAGCTGAAGCCAGGTAGCGTCTCTCTCAATATATTCGTCACCGACCGACAGAGTAAGATCACCCTCAAGATGACCAACCACAGCCGGCGACTCACTATCACAAGCGACTTTATTGACAGTCTCAAGGACTTTGAGGGGGTCTGGTATCAGCTCAGCTAAGGATGGCACGAAAATAGATAGATAGTATTGTAGTATTATATTTATAACTAACAAATCAGATTATGGCATTTGAATTCACAGACGCTAACTTCGATGAGCACCTGAAGTCAGGTAAGGCAATGGTCGTAGACCTTTGGGCACAGTGGTGCGGTCCCTGCCGTATGGTCTCTCCGATGATTGACGAATTTGCTAAGCAGTACGATGCAGAGCAAGTCCTCATCGGCAAGATGGACGTAGACGCCAACACCGAGATCCCCACCCGCTATGGCGTGATCAGCATCCCCACGATCCTCTTCATCAAGGATGGAGAGGTGGTGGAGCGGAAGGTAGGCGCTCAGCCTAAGGACAAGCTCAAGGAAGCTATCGACGCCCTCATCAGCAAGTAAGCCACCATGCGCAGACCTCTCCTACGTGGAGGGGTTTCATAACCTCATAGGGTCATCGGGACTAAGGTCTCGGTGACCCTTTTTTATTTAGAGCGATCGCATGATAGCCCACCTCTATCGGATGGGATGGTCAGCAGGGACAACCTCCCGACGAGAAGGGGACTCTCAGGGGTCCTGCGCAACAGCAAGGTAATCAGCAGGTATCAGAGCCACATATCTAATACCGATATTAGTGAGATCTAATACCGATATTAGTGAGATCTAATACCGATATTAGACGTCACTAATATCAACTATACCATAGGACCTGCGGATGGAGGGCGTCTATAAGCCCCGACAGTTTGTCAGGACTATGATCATGAGAGACCCATTTTAGAGTCCACCAACAGACCTATTGCAAGAATTTTGCAAACCGCAGGTGACAAAGTAGTAGAAAAAAGCCTAAAAGTCAAGATTATTTCGCTACATTTGCCGACGAGTAAGTCTAAGCCTACTCCGTACTCCACGGCAGAGGTGTAGCGGAAGACAGGAACGACCACCAAAGGACTAAGAGACAACAGTTTTATATGGAGTGTAGGATCGGAAAAGTGACCGCCATCCGCCCCACAGAGGTTGAGGTAGAGGTGTTACAGATGTCGGCGTGCTCATCGTGCCATGCACGGGGAGCCTGTACGGCATCGGATATGCGCATGCGGACAGTTACGATCACGCGAGATATCCCGGTGGGGCTCTCGGTGGGCGATCCCGTGCAGATCATCGCCGATGACCCTAAGGTCCTCCAAGCCTCAGCCTACGCCTATATGATCCCGCTGTTGCTGATCATCCTCGAGGCGGTGCTACTCCCCAAGTACTTCGGAGTCGGGGAGATGGCACTTATCGGGGTGATCCTTGCCACTGTGGCGCTCTATGCTGTACTCCTATGGGTGCTTCGCGATCACTTCAAGCGCATCTTTACTTTCCGCATCCGACCACTGAGAGGGACGCACGACTGAGTTCATTCTTCACGAGACAGTTTTGTCCGGTAATCATATTCATCCATGATTTTCACTATTCTATTTCTAGCCCTGGCAGCAGCGATCATCGCCCTGCTGATCTATTGGGTAATGACTTCCTTTAAGGTCGAGGAGGACCCTCGCATTGAGGAGGTGCATGAAGCGCTCCCGGGCGCCAATTGCGGTAACTGTGGCTATCCCGGCTGCGCCTCCTTTGCCAAGGCCTGCGTAGAGCATGAGACCCTCGATGGTCTCTTCTGCACCGTAGGGGGAAATGCGGTGATGCAGGACGTGGCCGACATACTCGGTCGCACAGTCGAGGAGCAGGATCCCCTCATCGCTGTCGTCCGCTGCAATGGCACCTGCGAAGCACGCCCCAGAGTCAATATCTTTGACGGCGTCAAGAGCTGTGCCGTCGCCCACTCCCTCTATGGTGGCGAGACCCTCTGTACCTATGGCTGTCTGGGATGTGGCGACTGCGTGAGCGTCTGCGACTTCGATGCCATCCACATGAACCCCGCCACCGGTCTCCCCGAGGTCGATGAGGACAAGTGTACCTCCTGCGGTCAGTGCGTCAAGGCCTGCCCCCGCAATATCATCGAGCTACGGAAGAAAGGAAAGAAAAACCGCCGCATCTTCGTCTCCTGCGTCAATAAGGATAAGGGAGCGATCAATAAGAAGATCTGTGCCAATGCCTGCATTGGCTGCGGTAAGTGCTTCAAGGAGTGCAAGTTTGATGCCATCACGATCAGCGACAACCTCTCCTACATCGACCATACCAAGTGCCGTCTCTGTCGCAAGTGCGTAGAGGTATGCCCCACGGGCGCGATTCACGAGATCAACTTCCCCGCGCGTAAGCCCAAGGTGGAGAAGGCTGTCGAGGAGAAGGCGGTGACCACCCCAGCGGAGACCCCTGCCGAGGCCTAATTTCCCCTTTTCCCTCAACCTCAGAAGTAAGTACAGACTACATAATATGTTCCTGAAGACATTTTCAAAGGGCGGCGTACACCCGGAGGAGAATAAGATCTCTCACGACTCTCCCATCCAGGTACAGCCTATCCCTAAGACCGTATCCATCCTGCTCGGTCAGCACATCGGCAAGCCCGCCACTCCGGTGGTAAGCCGTGGCGACGAGGTCAAGGTGGGTACCCTAATTGCCAAGGCGGACGGCTTCGTCTCAGCCAACATCCACTCCTCCGTCTCCGGTAAGGTCAAGAAGATCGAGACCATCCTCGATGCCTCCGGATACCAGAAGCCCTGCATCACCATTCAGTGTGATGGCGAGGACATATGGGAGGAGACCATCGACCGCACCCCCGAGATCGTGCGCGACATCAAGCTGTCGAGCGAGGAGATCATTCAGCGCATCGCTGAGTGCGGCATCGTAGGTATGGGTGGTGCCACCTTCCCCACCAACGTCAAGCTTATGCCACCCAAGGACGCCACCCCCGAGTGCGTCATCATCAATGGCGCCGAGTGTGAGCCGTACCTCACCGCCGACCACCGGACCATGCTGGAGCGGGGCGAGGAGGTGCTGATCGGACTGCAGATCCTGATGAAGTCCGTAGGCGTCACCAAGGGCTACGTAGCGATAGAGAATAATAAGCGCGATGCGATCGACAAGCTCACACAGCTCGCCTCCACTATGCCCGGTATCGAGATCGTCCCGATGAAGGTGAAGTATCCCCAGGGTGGTGAGAAGCAGCTGATCGACACGGTGCTCAAGCGTCGCGTCGCCTCAGGTAAGCTCCCCGTCACCGAGGGTGCCATCGTACAGAACGTCGGTACTGCCCTCGCTGTCTATGAGGCGGTACAGAAGCATAAGCCCCTCGTGGAGCGCGTCGTGACCGTAACCGGCAAGGCGGTGAAGAACCCCTGCAACCTCCTTGTCCGTATCGGTACCCCTCTTAGCGAGCTCATCGAGACCGCCGGTGGCATGCCCCGCTCCACTGCCAAGTTAGTGAGCGGTGGTCCGATGATGGGTAAGGCAGTATACTCCGATGAGATCCCTGTTGCTAAGGGGACCAGTGGCGTGCTGATGCTGCTCGAGGAGGACACAAAGCGCCGCCCGATGCGCAATTGCATCCGCTGCGCCAAGTGCGTCGGAGCCTGCCCTATGGGTCTCAATCCCGCCTTCCTCATGCGCGACACCGTATATAGGGACTGGGATGCACTGGAGGCAAACCATGTCTACGACTGCATTGAGTGTGGCAGCTGTAGCTTCATCTGCCCCGCCAATCGTCCCCTCCTCGACCATATCCGTATGGGCAAGGGGCGCGTCATGGCCATCCGTCGCGCACGTAAGTAAGAGTCATCACTTGATTTTGAGATAACAGCATCCCATGTCTGATACTACAGCTAAGTTACTCGTCTCCCCGTCGCCCCACGTCCACATACACGACTCTATCGAGCGTAATATGTATGACGTGATCATCGCGCTTATCCCGGCGCTGATCGCCTCGGTCATCTTCTTCGGCTGGGCACCTCTCGGTCTGACGGTGACGTCGATCGTTGCATCGATGTTCTTCGAGTGGTTCATCACTCGCTTCGTTATGGGGAAGGAGGAGCTCACCATCACCGATGGCTCCGCCATTATCACCGGCTTCCTCTTGGCACTCAATGTCCCCGCCAGTCTCCCGATCTGGATCCTCCTCATCGGTGACTTCGCAGCCATTGCGCTG
Source organism: Porphyromonas sp. C0041D3 (assembly GCF_056590575.1). NCBI lineage: Bacteria > Pseudomonadati > Bacteroidota > Bacteroidia > Bacteroidales > Porphyromonadaceae > Porphyromonas > Porphyromonas sp. C0041D3. The sequence continues at coordinate 103,312 of NZ_JBWPWJ010000004.1, read as the reverse complement.
GCCAAGATGCCCTTTGGTGGTCTGGGGAATAATATCTTCAATCCCGCCATCCTCGGTCGTGTCTTCCTGCTGGTCTCTTTCCCTAAGCAGATGACCATCTACCCACCGGCACACCAGATCCTAGCCACCGGCACCGATGCCACCACTGGAGCGACACCACTGGCGATTGCCAAGGGAGTACTCGCCGGCTCGCCCGACTACAGCCTCGACATGCTTCCCTCAGCGACGGAGATGTTCCTTGGACAGCTCTCCGGATCCTTTGGTGAGGTCTCTGCCATCGCCCTGCTGATAGGTTTCGTCTACCTCCTCCTCCGTAAGGTGATCACCTGGCACATCCCTGTCTCGATCCTCTGCACCGCATTCGTCTTCTCCGGCATTATGTGGCTGATTGACCCGACTATGTACATGAGTCCTGTCCTGCAGCTGATGACCGGTGGTATGCTCATCGGAGCGATCTTTATGGCTACCGACTACGTCACCTCTCCTATGAGTAAGGGCGGTCAGATCCTCTACGGAGTGATGATCGGACTGATCACTATGGTGATCCGCTTCTGGGGCTCCTACCCCGAGGGTATGTCCTTTGCCATCCTCTTTATGAATGGCTTCACACCGATGATCAATCAGTACATCAAGCCTCGCTTATTCCGCAAGTGAACCGCTTATCACACAGAGTATCATGAAGAAGCTATCATCCACTCTACCTCATATGCTGATCTGCCTCGTGCTCGTATGCTCGGTGGCAGGAGGTCTCCTCGCATTCATCAATAGCCAGACCTCAGAGGTGATCGCCCAGCAGATCATCAATACCACCCTCGACGGCATCAAGGCAGTTGCCCCGGAGTACGACAACGATCCGTACAAGGAGCAATTCAAGGTCGCCGTCGATGGTGACAGCCTCACTATTTATCCCGCCACCAAGGGTGGCGAGATCGTGGGCTATGCCGTCGAGTCAACGTCGCACAATGGATTCAGCGGCGACGTCCGTATCCTCGTCGGCATCGACATCGACAATAACCTCATCGACTACACCGTCCTGGAGCAAAATGAGACCCCTGGACTGGGAGCTCATGTGACTCACTGGTTCCACAGCGAGGATCACCCCTCCAGCGATGTCCGCGGCAAGTCCCTCACTGAGCCGCTTAAGGTGACCAAGGATAATGGCACCGTCGATGCCATCACCGCCGCCACCATCACCAGCCGCGCCTTCCTCGATGCGGTGAATAAGGCAATGCGTGGCGTACAGTCCATTGATGAAGCGACCTGTCACTCAGCCGAGTCTGTCGGCGAGACTGCCGAGCCGACAGAGGTAGACAGAGACCTGCTCCTACCTCTTCTCCCTGAGCATGACAATGATCCCGTCGCCGAGCAGAGCGTCATCACCGATGCCACCGGCTACAGCTACACCATCTATCCCGCCACTAGGGGAGGCATCTGGCAGGGAGCGGCTATCACCACTTCCTCAGAGAGTGGGTACAATGGTCCCATGCTCTTTATCGCTGCACTGGATGCCGGCAACCACCTCATCGACTACGCCGTCCTCCAAGAGTCGGAGAGCGAGCAGCTTGGTGGTCAGGTGGCACAGTGGTTTAGGGACAATGGTCACCCCAAGTCCGACATTCGCGGACGCTCTCTTGAGACCCCGCTCAAGGTTACTCAGGACGGAGGAGACATCGATGCCATCAGTGGCGCCACGGTGACGAGCCGTGCATTCCTCGATGCCATCAGTCGCACAGCCGCCATCGCCACTCAGGCTCGCACTGCTTACGAGAACGCTGAAAATTGATTTCGACATGAATAAAGGTAAAGTATTCCTCAACGGATTCATCACAGAGAACCCCATCCTCGTCTCTCTCCTCGGTATGTGTGCCACCCTCGGCACCTCCTCGAGTGCTGAGACCGGTATGGGTATGGGACTGGCGACCACCTTTGTGCTCGTCTGCTCCAACGTCGTCATCTCGCTCCTCAAGAGCGTCATCCCCGACGGCGTGCGCATCCCGGCATTCATCGTCGTGATCGCTGCCTTCACCACGATCGTCCAGATGGTAGTGCAGGCCTATGCCCCCGCCCTCTACGATGCCCTCGGCATCTTCCTCCCCCTGATCGTTGTCAATTGTATCGTCCTCGGCCGTGCGGAGTCCTTCGCCTCCAAGAATGGCGTTGCAGACTCCCTCATTGACGGTCTCGGCTCCGGACTGGGCTTCACCTTCGTCCTGACGCTCCTCGGATGCTTCCGGGAGATCCTCGGGTCCGGCAAGCTCTTCGGCATGGAGATCTTCTCCGCCGACTACGGCACGCTCGTCTTCGTCCTTGCGCCCGGAGGATTTATTGTCCTTGGGTATATGATCGCTGCCAATAACATCATTATGGAGAGGCGAAAGAAGAGTGCCGAGCGCCGCGAGCGTGAGGCTGCTGAGCGTGAGCTCCTCAAGGATCAGCCTCACGAGACGCCTATGGCTGCCAAGGAGGGTGTATAAGTCTCATCATCGAGTAAGTCATATAGAGTAAGACATGGAGTATTTAGTCATACTTATCGGCGCAATATTTGTCAATAATATTGTCTTTGCCCAGTTCCTCGGTATCTGCCCCTTCCTCGGTGTGTCGAAGAAGCTCGATACTGCCCTCGGTATGGGTGCTGCCGTCACTTTCGTGATGGTGCTCGCCGTGCTGGTCACCTTCGGTCTACAGAAGGGGATCCTCGACCCGAATAACCTCAGCTACCTGCAGAATGTCGTCTTCATCCTCGTCATCGCCGCACTTGTGCAGATGCTCGAGTCAGTCCTCAAGAAGGTCTCCCCGGCACTCTTCCAGGCTCTCGGGATCTACCTCCCGCTGATCACCACCAATTGCGTCATCCTCGGTGTCGCCATCCTCGTGATCCAGAAGGACTACAACCTCTCTCAGGCAATGATGTACGCCTTCTCGACCGGTATCGGCTACACGATTGCGATCTCGCTCTTTGCGACGATCCGCGAACAGCTCGCCAAGACCGCACTCCCCAAGGCGATGCAGGGCATCCCCGCAGCGCTTCTCGTCGCCGGCATGCTGTCGCTTGCCTTCATGGGCTTCACCGGAGTGGTATAAGGACTAAGGTCTAAGACCTCTCCCCTCAAAATAGTGCCGGGGCTTGCTCTCAGCGTGAGAGCAAGCCCCGGCATTTTTTTATACCCGAGTCGGAGAGCGCCAGACTGATCCGGAGGTCTCAGAGATGCTACTATACCAACTCCACAGGAGAAGGGTATCTCATAGTGTCTTCCCGGGGCTCTTTTGGTCTCCTTCCGACTGAAAACATCGACTATTCGACACTCCATCCCCTGAGCCTTGATCCCAATAAACAAAACGCCCGAGCCGCAGGCATTCTCTGCTGCGTGCTTAGTACGCGGGCACCCGGTCAGGGACTTCATCCCGAGCGTATCACAGCTGTCCGATTGGCTTCTATGAGATCCCGATGCATCACGGCTCATTTTACGGGGTGGCGTGAGCTTTCCTACCAAAATATTGGCTACCTTTGTGCTATAGAGCGCAGGAACTATAAGCAAACCTATGACACAAGAGACAATACTGGTAACTGGCGGTACGGGATTCATCGGATCCCACACCACCGTGGAGCTTCAGGAGGCAGGGTATGAGGTGGTCATCGTCGACAACCTCTCCAACTCTGACGAGTCGGTCCTCGACGGGATCGATCGGATCACCGGACGGAGACCGAAGTTCTACAAGGCCGACTGCAACGACCTCGAGGCGATGAGACAGGTCTATGAGGATAATCCAGGTATCGCTGGAGTGATCCACTTTGCTGCCAGCAAGGCAGTGGGTGAGTCGGTCGAGAAGCCACTGCTCTACTACCGCAACAACATCGTCTCACTCATCAATCAGCTGACACTTATGACGGAGTACGGGACGAGAGGGATCGTCTTCTCCTCCTCCTGCACCGTCTATGGTCAGCCGGAGAAGCTCCCCGTGGACGAGTCGGCACCCTTTATGCCCGCCACCTCGCCCTACGGCAATACGAAGCAGATCAATGAGGAGATCCTCCGCGACACGATCCACTCCGGTGTACCCTTCAAGGCAATCAGCCTGAGGTACTTCAATCCTATCGGGGCCCATCCATCGGCTCACATCGGTGAGGAGCCCCGGGGTGTCCCCGCCAACCTCATCCCCTACATCACCCAGGCGGCTGCCGGCATCCGCAAGGAGCTGACCGTCTTCGGAGACGACTACCCCACCCCCGATGGCACCTGCATCCGCGACTACATCCACGTCGTTGACCTTGCCAAGGCACACGTCGCTGCGATCGACAGGATGCTCCACAAGGACAGTGAGAGCTACGAGTACTACAACATCGGCACCGGGAAGGGGGAGAGCGTGCTGGAGCTGATCACCGCCTTTGAGCGGGCTACGGGTGTCAAGGTTCCCTACAAGATCGGACCACGTCGTGAGGGAGACATCGTCGCCGTATGGGCAGATCCTAAGAAGGCGAATGACTACCTCGGCTGGCGGGCTGAGTCCACGATAGAGGACTCTCTCCGAAGTGCCTGGAAGTGGCAGGAGCAGATCCTCAAGAGGGAGCAGAAGTAATAGCAAACTATCTAATAGAAATAATACCACCCCTAACAGTACAATGGACAAGAACGAATTTGGGATCTTCTCCGGACAGAAGAGCATGAACCTCGCTGAGCAGATCTGCTCCAGCCTGAAGTGCGACCTCGGAAAATTCAAGTACGAGCGCTTCGCCGACGGAGAGTTCTCCGGAAGCTTTGAGGAGTCAATCCGTGGCAAGGACACCTACATCGTGCAGTCGACCTTTGCCCCGGCCGACAACCTGATGGAGCTACTCCTTATGGTCGATGCCGCCAAGCGCGCCAGTGCTCACTACATCGCCGCCGTGATCCCCTACTTCGGCTGGGCTCGACAGGACCGCAAGGATAAGCCGCGTGTCTCCATCGGTGCCAAGTTAGTCGCTGACCTCCTGCAGGCTGCAGGCATCTCGCGCCTGATCACCATGGATCTCCATGCGGACCAGATCCAGGGATTCTTCAACGTCCCCGTAGACCACCTCTACGCCTCCAATATCTTCCTCGACTATATCCGGAAGAATATTGATCTCAAAAACCTCGTCATCGCCACCCCTGATGTCGGCGGTACGAAGCGCGCCAATACCTACGCTCACGCCCTCGGTGTGCCGATGGTCATCTGCCACAAGCTCCGCCTCAAGGCCAACGTCGTCGCCGAGATGCGCATCATCGGTGACGTGGAGGATAAGGATGTACTCCTCGTGGACGATATCGTCGATACCGCCGGCACCATCACCAAGGCTGCCAACCTGATGATGGACCACGGAGCTCGCTCGGTGCGCGCTATGTGCTCACACGCCGTGATGAGTGATCCAGCTACAGAGCGTGTGGAGCAGAGCGCTCTCAAGGAGCTGGTGGTGACCGACTCTATCCCCTACACCAAGAAGTGCGATAAGGTGAAGGTACTCTCCATTGCACCGATGTTTGCCGAGGCTATCCGCCGCGTCGAGACCCACGAGTCGATCAGCAGCCTCTATGGTCTCTGATCAGCAGTGACTGACCTTTCTATAAGCAAAGGCACTGAGCTCACCCCGGAGTCGATCACTCCAGCTGAGCTCAGTGCCTTCCGTATAGGACTGCTGCGCTGGTACGACAAGCACGGCAGGGAGCTCCCGTGGCGTGGCACGAGGGATCCCTACCGGATATGGGTGTCAGAGATCATCCTCCAGCAGACGCAGACGGTGCAGGGGTGGGACTACTACCTTAGGTTTATAGACCGACTGCCGGATGTGAAGAGTCTCGCTGAGGCACCCGAGGACGAGCTAATGCTCCTCTGGCAGGGGCTGGGCTACTACTCGCGGGCACACAATATGCAGCACGCTGCCCGACAGATCATGGAGCAGTATGGTGGCGTCTTCCCCCGTGAGGAGCGGGAGGTGGCAGCCCTCAAGGGCGTAGGTCCCTACACCACCGCAGCGATCATGAGCATCGCCTATGACTACCCTCTGGCTGTCGTGGACGGTAATGTCTACCGCGTTCTGAGCCGCTACTTAGCGACCGGCACGCCTATAGACACCACCCCAGGTCAGCGGTACTACCGCGAGATGGCGGGGCTGTTTCTCGAGAGAGAGCAACCCGGGCGATACAATCAGGCAATGATGGATCTGGGAGCGACCATCTGCACACCGAAGAACCCCATCTGCGCCACTTGCCCCCTCGGAGGCACCTGCCGGTCGAGAGGGACGGAGCTGGTCGACCTCCTTCCCATCAAGTCACACAAGACCATGGTGAGAGAGCTGTGGATAGAGTACTTCCTGCTCCTCCACCGGGGACAGATAGCAATCCGCCGAAGAGATAGCCGGCGCGGGATCTGGAAGGGTCTCTACGAGCTGCCCGGAGTGGTCACGGAGAGAGAGCCGACCGCCCTGCCCACTCCTCCGGACGGCTGGGAGATCATAGAGACCCTGCCCCTCAAGGACCATCGACTAAGCCACCGGCTCCTCCACCTGAGAGTACACGTCTGCAGCTCGTTGGGCGATACCGATCCCACCTACCCCGATGGGACTGAGCAGATCCCCCTCTCGGACCATGGTACGATCGCTTTCCCTAAGCCCCTTCGTCACTTCCTCGACCACTACACCGGGGGCAACCGTATCCTCTAGCACACTAATTCTCAGATATCTACCTCTTGACCAACCCACTAAGGACGGTCTACTAAGTCGCTTCTTACTAAGACGCTTCTTAGTAGACCGCTCTTAGTAGGTGAGACTATGGTATAGCATCTATGAAAAAAGAAGAGCACCCAAGCACATGGTGCGGAGACAAGAGCGGGGGCGTGTCGGTGTGACACGCCCCCGCTCATAGTAGTAATGGTATGTGGATTACTTGATGTTGGGGTTAAGCTCGCTCCACTTATCGACAGAGGGGATGAGACCCATCTTGATGATATTGTCGATCTGGTCCTGGAGGTGCTTGTAGGAGGCATCGAGCTCCTTCATCTCCTCGTCAGTGGCATGCTCGATCGGCTTGATGTGAGCGCCATTACGATCGAGGACAGTCTCCCAGGCCATCATGACGTGATCGTAGCGGTCGTTGGAGACATAGGTGCCGACAGGCCAGCGGAAGGCAGGACCGCCCATGGCTGCACCGATCATCTCGATAGAGAGCTGTGCAGGGCTCTGGAAGGAAGAGCGACCACGGAGCTTGATGATATTGGCACCGCCCTTGATGACACGCTGGCGGAGCTCAGCCCACTGCTCGTCAGTCAGCTTGTCCGTACCGATAAGCTCAGAGAGAGGCTTGCCGTCCACCTTGACGCTACTGCCAAAGACAGCCATCTGCTCACCGTGACCACCGTAGGTGCGGGCACCGGTCACCTCGTGCTGCAGGACACCGAAGTGCTTAGCGAGCTCGCTCTGGAGACGAGTGCTGTCGAGACCGGCAAGCGTAGTCACCTGAGAGGGCTTCAGACCGGAGTGGAGGAGAGCGATGATACCGGTGATGTCAGCGGGATTGAAGATGATGGTCAGATGCTCCAGGTCGGGGCAGTACTTGCGGATGTTCTCACCCAGCTGCTTAGCGATCTCGCCATTGCCGCTGATCAGGTCCTCACGGGTCATGCCTGCCTTGCGGGGGGCGCCACCCGAGCTGACGATGTACTTAGCACCGGTGAAGGCCTCCTTCACGTCGGTGGTGTAGTGGATGTTCATCCCGTCGAAGCCACAGTGGCGCAGCTCCTCGTAGACGCCCTCCAGCCCCGGCTCATATACGTCGAAGAGGCAGAGGTTTGGGGTAAGACGCATGACAGACGCGATCTGCGCCATATTGGAGCCGATCATACCGGCAGCTCCTACGATAACCAACTTGTCGTTACTAACGAAGTCCATAAATAATGTATTGAAGTGATACGTGTTACTTGTCTATCTGTTTCGTATGCAAATCTAATCAAATACTTAAATAATTCCTCATATTAGTCCAAGTATTTTATGATGCTTGCTCCGACCGGCTTGCCAAGCCATTTCGCTACCTTTGTAAGGTCAAGAAAAAAGAAAGAGAGATGAAGATTTCGGACAAAATCATCAGCGGATACCGGATCACCGAGGCGGCCGAGCTGCTGTCAGTCATCGAGGAGACCCCCCGGGAAGAGCTCTACGAGGAGTGCCACCGGATCACCCGCCGGCTCTGCGGGGATGGATTTGACACCTGCGCCATCATCAATGATAAGAATGGTCGCTGCCCGGAGGACTGCAAGTGGTGCGCCCAGAGCGCACGGCACCACACAGAGATCGATCCCTATGGGGTGCTACCGACCGAGGTGGTGGTCGCTGCTGAGGCTAAGAATAGAGAGCATGGCGTGCGGCGATTCTCCATCGTATCGAGCGGAAAGCGCCCCACGGAGGGAGAGATGCTGAGGTATGAGGAGCAGTTGAGGGCAATGAGAGCAGGCGGAGCGAAGCATCTCTGCGCCTCGCTCGGACTCTGCACGGAGGAGCAGCTCAGGCGACTGCGGGAGGCGGGCTTGGAGACCTACCACTGCAATATGGAGAGCTCGCCCGGCTACTTCGGCACCGTCTGCACCACCCATCCGCAGTCCGCTAAGGAGGAGACGATCGCTGCAGCAAAGCGGGTCGGGCTGAAGGTCTGCAGCGGGGGCATCGTTGGTATGGGGGAGACGCGCGAGGACAGGGTCGACTTTGCCCTCCACCAGGCGGAGCTGGGCGTGGGGAGCATACCGATCAACTTCCTCCACCCGATACCCGGCACGCCGCTCGGGGAGAGGAGCTTCATCTCGCCGGAGGAGGTGCTGGAGACGATCTGCATCTTCCGTCTCGCCTGTCCGACCGCCTTCCTCCGCTACAGCGGGGGGCGTGCCCTACTCTCCCCGGAGACAGAGCGTATGGGTCTCTATGTGGGGATCAACTCCGCCATCACCGGCGGACTGCTGACGACAGTCGCCTCGGTGGTATCGCGCGACAGGGAGCTCTTCCACAGCGCCGGGTACGACACCACTCAGGAGACAGAGTGGGAGAACGGCTGACAAGCCCTTCTGTGGAGCGTAGATAAGTGTCTGATATTCGAGCCAAAAGTCGTCACTCTCTCAGAGGCAAATCTAATACCGATATTAGACGCGACTAATATCGGTATTAGAGAATCCTTTTACCGGTATTAGATTGGGCGTTGCAATCCTATGCATTAATCCGTGGCAAGGTGCTAAGTAAAAAATTGACGAAAAAGATTATCTTTGTCTCATAGGGAAACAAGAAACTCAACTGCTATGACGAAGGGACTTATCCCCGAGTGGGCTCCTCAGGATGCGGTCTTGCTGGCGTGGCCGGACGAGACGATGGACTGGGCTGACAATCTCGCTGAGATCCGCAGCTGCTACCTGCTGATGGTACGCGCACTACTGGACTACGTGCCGGTGATCCTACTCGCTCAGGATACGGCGAGCGTGCCGCTACGGGGCGACTACCCCCATCGGCTGACAGTGCAGGAGATGCCACTCAATGACACCTGGGTGCGCGACTATGCGCCGCTCCCCGTCAGCAACGACCGTGGCGAGCGGGCGGTAGTGGACTATGCTTTTAATGCCTGGGGGCTTAAGTTTCCCGCCGACAGGGACAACCAGGTGGCATCCAAGCTCCCTATTTTCACTAAAGACATCAAGCGGATCACCCGTCACGACTATGTCCTTGAGGGCGGTGCCGTGGAGAGCAACGGAGAGGGACTGATCCTCTCCACCTCGTCTGTCCTGCTGGACCCCAATCGAAATCTCGGTCGAGGTGAGGCAGGTGTACAAGCCATCACCGAGCCGATCCGGGAGGCCCTGCATGCGGACCGGGTGGATATGCTGGAGGTCTCTCCCCTTGAGGGCGACGACACCGACGGACACATCGACACGCTCGCCCGCTTCTGCGACGACGAGACCATCGTCTACGCCTCCTGCACCGACGAGGGGCACCCGGACTACCATACCCTCCGTAAGCTCGGTGAGGAGCTTCACCAGCTCTATGGCGAGAGGTATCGCTTGGTCGCACTGCCGACGCCCGAGGTGAAGAGAGACACGGATGGATCCGCCATGCCGGCAAGCTATGCCAACTTCCTCATCACCAATCGTGTCATCCTCGCCCCCACCTACCGAGACAGGGCGGACGATGAGGCCCTATCGACACTACGTGACCTCTTCCCGGAGCGGAAGGTCGTGCCGGTGGACGCTATCCCGCTGATCCGTCAGCACGGTTCGATCCACTGCGCCACGATGCAGTTTCCCGAGGGATTTATTGACGAAGAATACAAGTGACTATGCGTACCGCCCTTATCCAACAGCACAATACCGGCGACCTCCGGGACAATCGTCTCCGCCTCGGTGAGAAGATCCGATCTGCAGCGGCAGATGGGGCCGAGCTCATCGTACTGCAGGAGCTGCACGACGGGCTCTACTTCTGCCAGATGGAGGATGTCGACCTTTTTGACCTCGCTGAGCCGATCCCTGGTCCGGCGACAGACTTCTATGGTCAGCTGGCACAGGAGCTCGGAGTGGTGATTGTCACCTCGCTCTTTGAAAAGCGGGCACCGGGACTGTACCACAATACCGCTGTCGTGCTGGAGCGCGACGGCAGCATCGCGGGTGTCTACCGCAAGATGCACATCCCGGACGACCCGGGATACTACGAGAAGTTTTACTTCACCCCGGGAGACCTCGGCTTCCACCCCATAGAGACCTCCGTAGGGCGACTTGGGCTACTGGTCTGCTGGGATCAGTGGTACCCCGAGGCTGCCCGACTGATGGCGCTCGCTGGAGCTGAGCTACTGATCTACCCCACCGCCATCGGCTACGACGACCGAGACGACCGGGAGGAGCAGGAGCGACAGCGCTCCGCCTGGCAGCTGGTGATGCGCGGTCACGCAGTCGCCAACGGTCTCCCCGTCATCGCTGTCAATCGTGTCGGGCGGGAGCCGGCGCCCGGTGATGACCCCGAGGCGGGCATTACCTTCTGGGGCAGCTCCTTCGCTGCCGGACCTCAGGGCGAGATGCTCACTGAGCTTCCCCTCACCGAGGAGGCGACGGAGATCATCGACATAGACCTCAAGCGATGCGAATTGGTTCGCCGCTGGTGGCCCTTCCTCCGCGATCGGCGGATCGACCACTACGACGACCTGACGAGACGCTATCGCGACCCCTTTTGACACTCACCTTCTTACCCCATCCTTATATTATGCTACGACTAATCGAGAACGACCCATGGCTGGAGCCCTACGAGTCCCCTATACAGGGACGGTACGAGTATGCCAAGTGGAAACTCCGTGAACTGACAAAAGAAACCAATGGCAGCCTCTCCGACTTTGCTGACGGGTACCTCTACTATGGGCTTCACCGCATAGAGGGAGGTGAGTGGGTCCTGAGAGAGTGGGCGCCTAATGCGACAGCCATCTACCTCCTCTGTGACGGCAACGGCTGGGCCAAGGATGAGGCATATCGCCTCAGCGCCCTCGGCAATGGATCCTGGGAGGTAAGGCTACCCGCCGACACACTCGCTCACGGCACGCACTACAAGCTCCTCGTGGAGTGGGAGGGAGGTAGCGGTCTCCGCATTCCCGCCTGGGCTGACTATGTGGTGCAGGACCCGGAGACGCATCTCTTCAGCGCCGTCGTATGGGATCCCGAGAGACCCTTCACCTTCCGGAGCAAACGCCCCACCCTCGGTCACGAGCCACTCCTGATCTATGAGTGCCACATCGGGATGGCGACCGAGGAGGAGAAGGTCAGTACGTATCGGGAGTTTATGGAGAATGTGCTGCCGATGGTCAAGGAGAAGGGCTACAACGCCCTGCAGATCATGGCGATCATGGAGCACCCCTACTACGGCTCCTTTGGGTATCAGGTGACCAATTTCTTCGCCCCCTCGTCCCGCTTCGGCACACCGGATGACCTGCGCGCACTGATCGACGAGGCGCACCGGCTCGGGCTGCTCGTCATCATGGATATCGTCCACTCCCATGCCGCAAGAAACGAGGAGGAGGGGCTCGCCCGCTTTGACGGCACCTACACCCAATACTTCCATGGCGGCGAGCGGATGCTCCACCCGGCGTGGAACTCAATGTGCTTTGACTACGGGAAAAACGAGGTGCTCCACTTCCTCCTCTCCAATTGTAAGTATTGGCTCGAGAGCTTCCACTTCGATGGCTTCCGCTTCGATGGCGTCACCTCGATGCTTTACCTCAATCATGGTCTCGGACAGGCCTTCTGCACCTACTCCGACTACTATAATGGCGGGCAGGATGGCGATGCGATCATGTACCTCACCCTCGCCAATCAGCTGATCCACGAGGTCTACCCCGATGCCATCACCATCGCTGAGGAGGTGAGCGGCATGCCGGGTATCGGCGTACCGGTGAAGGACGGCGGCTACGGCTTTGACTACCGCCTCCAGATGAATATCCCCGACTACTGGATCAAGATCATCAAGGAGCGCCGCGATGAGGAGTGGACGCCCGGCTCCATCTGGTGGGAGACCACCAACCGCCGAAGCGACGAGAAGAGCATCTCCTACGCTGAGTCTCACGACCAGGCACTGGTGGGTGACAAGACGATCATCTTCCGCCTCATCGATGCCGAGATGTACGACTATATGGACCGGGCACACCACACCGAGGCGGTAGACCGCGGTACGGCACTCCACAAGATGATCCGCCTCGTCACCTGCACCACGATGAATGGTGGGTATCTCAATTTTATGGGAAACGAATTTGGTCACCCGGAGTGGATCGACTTCCCCCGCGAGGGCAATGGCTGGAGCTACAAGTATGCCCGTCGCCAGTGGAGCCTGGCCACGAATGGATTCCTCAAGTACAGCCTCCTCGAGGACTTTGACGAGGCAATGCTCAAGCTCGTCAAGAGCGTCCCCGACTTTGAGAGAGTACCGGTGATCAAGCTCTGGGACCAGGATCAGGATCAGGTACTCGCCTACTCCCGTGGGGATCTCGTCTTTGTCTACAACTTCAGCCCCACACGTGCCTTCACCGACTACGGCATCCTCGCCCCGTCGGGCAAGTACACGATCGTCCTCGACAGCGACGACCCAAGGTTTGGCGGCTACGATCGTCAGGACCACTCCGTGGCGCACCTCACCCAGTACGACCCCCACTTTATGGAGGACGGCAAGGGCTGGCTCAAGCTCTACCTCCCCCCCCGTACCGCTCTTGTACTTAAGAAATCAAAGTAAAACTCATGACTCACCCCACATCCACACCACTCTACCCGCTCACCTTTGACGCCCCCTACAAGCGAAAGATCTGGGGCGGTGACCGAATCTTCAGGTACAAAGGACTGCCCTCTCCCTACGACGACATCGGCGAGAGCTGGGAGGTTTCACCGATGCCGGGCGATGAGTCGGTCGTTGCCGCCGGTCCTCTCAAGGGTGTCGACCTACCGACACTCACCCAAGAGTATGGCGAGAGGCTCCTCGGGCATCACGTCAGGGAGCGCTTTGGGGACTCCTTCCCCCTCCTCATCAAGGTCATCGACTCGCGGCAGGATCTCTCCGTGCAGGTCCATCCCAACGACGACTACGCCCGCGAGCATGAGCACTCCCGTGGCAAGACAGAGATGTGGTATCTCCTTGACCCCACCCCCGACGCCACCATCCGCGCCGGCTGGTCGAGGGAGACGAGCCCGGAGCAGCTACGAGAGCTGGTCAAGAGCGATGCTGTGATGGACTACATCCACAGCTACCACGCCGAGCGGGGGGATGTCTTTTACCTCCCGGCAGGTAAGGTCCACACCATAGGTGCCGGCTGCCTGCTCCTCGAGATACAGGAGGCGTCTGACATCACCTACCGGCTCTACGACTTCGGTCGGACCGATGCCCAAGGGCAGACACGTGAGCTTCACATTGACCGAGCTGTCGAGGTGATCAACTACGACGTCGACCGGGACGGCAAGGCGACCTATGACCGGGAGAAGAAGGATGCCCTCGTCAATCTCGTCCGCAGCCCCTACTTCTGCACCTCGGTCCTACGCCTGACGAAGGACTTCGCCCTGCCGGTGGCTGAGCGTGACTCCTTCACCTACCTCTTCTGCGAGGAGGGCGAGGTGGCGATCACCACCGATGGCGGTGAGCTCCGCCTCACCAAGGGCCACGGCGTCCTACTCCCCGCCGAGCTGCATCGCGCCGACCTCCACCCCCTCACCCCCGAGACCCACCTCGTCGACGTCTACGTACCTATGTAAATCATAAGACTATGCGATATCTCCTCTCCCTGATTCTCCTCCTAACCACCTCGCTCCTCGCAATAGGACAACAGAGATATACAGCGCTATACAACTACACAGAGCGGAATGCCACGACCGGCAAAGTCACTAACGATATCATACGTCTTAATTCTGAGAAAGGCTACTTCTCCTGTGTCAGTGAGAATACCTACCGGAAGAAGTTGGTTCAGGACTCCCTCCTCCAGACCGGACTTGATCCCTACACCATCGTCGCCATGACACGAGATATGGCGAGAGGACAGAGGACACGTATCTTCACTGACCTCGCAAGCAACACAAGGACAGTGTACGAGTTTCCCTCGACCCAGATCCACTACGAGGAGTCTCTTCCCGCCGTGACATGGGAGCTGTCAGACGAGGTAAAAGAGGTGAATGGCATCCCCTCCAAGCAGGCGAGGGGCAAGCTCTACGGACGCGAGTGGATCGTCTCCTATGCGACGGATGTCCCTCTGCCTGTGGGACCGTGGAAGCTCACCGGGCTGCCTGGTTTAGTGACAGAGGCGGTCACGACAGACAGTCTCTTCCACTTCACGCTCATCTCCTTTGCCCTCACCCCCGATGACGAGCGTCCTATCATACCCTCACCCGCGACCGCCTCATCACCATCCAAGAAACAGTCCAAGAAGGAGGTCCTCAACGCCCTACATCAGTGCGCCACCAACAACCGAGCCTGGCTCAAGAAGCTCTACCCTGTGTCCAGCCAGCCTGAAGAGACCCCGGAGGACCTCCGCCGGATGGCACTCGCCCGCAAGTCGTACCAGTATATCGAGCGAGCAGAGTGATCCGGAGACATCTCCTTTTTCTTCTTCTCCTTCCCCTCACGCTGACCATTGCCACCGCTGAGGAGTGGTGTGGAGTGGTCAGGGACGCTGAGACCGGCGAGCGGATATCGACGGCCCAGATCCTTCTCCTCCGTGGTGAGACCAAGGTGATCCGCCAGACGATCAGTCGGGAGGACGGCACTTTCTGTCTCGCTCTCCCCGACTCCAAGTCCGACCTCACGGTCCGCGCCGCACTGATCGGCTACCGGACGGAGGTGGTTCGCTTAGACACCCTCCTCATGAGAGAGGGAAAAGAGATCCTGCTCCACCGGCAGGACTTCAAGCTCCCCGAGGTGCAAGTGCGGGCGAAAGCCATCGAACAGCATGGCGACACGGTCAGCTACCGTACCTCCGCCTTTGCACAAGCGATGGACACTAAGCTGGAGGATGTGCTCGTACGGCTCCCCGATGTCTCCGTCTCCGCCGACGGTATGATCTCCTACAAGGGACGAAGCATCAATCGCTTCTACATAGAGAACCTTGACCTCCTCGGCAGTCGATACACCCTTGCCTCGCGTAACATCCGACCTGAGGATGTCGCCTCCGTACAGATCTACGAGCACCACGAGCCGATCAGGCTGCTCAGGGAGCAGAGCCGATCCGACCGCGCTGCACTCAATGTGAAGCTCAAGGAGTCTGCCAAGAAGAGGTGGCTCAGGGACCTAAGCGGTGCTGTCGGCGGCTGGCCGCCGATCGGCAAGGTGAGCGGTTCGCTCATGAACTTCCAGCCCCGGCGGCAGACCATCCTCGTCGCCAAGGGAGACAATACCGGCGACGACATCATCTTCGAGACCCGAGTACAAAACATCGGCATGGGGGTGGTCTTCAACCCCTACCAACTCTCCGGAGGACCGGAGAACCTCTTTGCGGAGCGAAAGATCTACAGCACCTTCTTCGGACGCGACCGAAGGCGCGACAATCAGACCGCCCTCCTCTCCCTCAATCATCTCATCGCCCTGTCCGACAGCGAAACCCTTCGGATCAATGTCAACGGATACCACGACCGAAACCGACTTGGAGAGGAGCGGGAGAGCCACTACTACGACCCTGCGCTCGGATCGATCGACCTCCGAGAGACCACCGACTACCTCTCGAGGCGCAGCGCAACGGAGAATGAGCTTACCTATGAGCAGAATGGGGAGGAGCTCTATCTCAAGGACATCCTCTCCGTCCGCTACCACCACCTCACCACCGAGGACAACGCTGCCGTCAATGGTCGGCCTCGAACCATTGATATGCTCCTCCCCTCCCTCCGGCTCTCCAATTCGCTTACTGCGAAGAAGCTCCTCGGTGGGCATCTCTATACCGCCGCCCTCGGCATAGGGTACAGCAGCCGTCCTCAGGAGATGACCCTCGCAGGAGAGACTCCCTATCGGCTGCAGTCCGATGACCTCACTGCCACACTCGCTCTGAGGGGCACCTTTTCCATAGGTCATCATCAGCTCTCCCCACAGATCAGAGGCGGCCTGGAGAGCTATGAGCTTAGGATCGGGGAGCAAGAGCAGGATCCCCGTAAGGTCCACAGTAAGGAGCTGACCTCCAACCTTTCTGTAGAGTATCGATACCAGAGTAATGGACTGGAACTGAAGCTCACGCCTGCCCTTAGTGCAAGACTGCAAGATCTCCCCGGAGGGAGACAGCAACACCTCCTCCCCGGCGTCAGCTCCTCGATCAGGTATGACTGGATGGGCGGGAGGACACTACTCATCTACAGCTTCAGCACAAGCCGACCGGAGCTGACATCCTACTTCCCGCACATGATCCGCGTCGGTCTGACAGACTACCGGGAGGGAATCACGGACCAAGGGGTGACACGCTCGCACAACCTACTGCTCCGACAGGAGGGGACAGCGCCGTGGGATCTCTCCTATGTGCTCACCGGTCGAGGAGGGCACGTGACCGCACCGAGGATCTATAGTCTCTCTGTCAGGGAGGGCAAGAGGATCCGCTCCTACCTCCCACTCGCCCACAGCGCCCTCTCCGGCGGTCTCTCTGCGGAGCTCTCCAAGTACTTCTCTGGACCGATGATCACACTCAAGGGGACGGTAGGCTGGGACAGCTCCAAAGGCGATACCTACCAGCAGGGACTCATGATCCCCTATCGTGGGTCTGACCTCTCGTATGGGGCATCCCTGAACTGGATGGGAAGCACGCTGATGACCCTCGAGTATGGCATCGAGAGCGACCGATCCCGAGTCCACATCGGGGATAGGGCGACAGACCTCATCACCCGGAGTCTGGAGCAGACCCTGCGAGGTACCCTACTCCTCGGCGTACACTGGGGAGTATCCGCCGACCTCCAGCACCGCTACAGCAGTTCGCCCCTATATGACCCGATCAACCAAGTCTTCCTCGACGGCAAGATCTACTACACGAGGGACAAACTCCGTCTCCAGATCGACCTCACCAACCTGACCAACGTCCGCTCAGAGTACTACCGCCGGACCGACGGTATCAATAGCAGCAGCCGGTGTACCACCCTCCGCGGTCGGGAGGTGCTTCTTACTCTTACCCTCAAGCGGTAGGCCCCGAGCCCTTGCCACCGTCCCTCTCCAACCCAATTATTCCAAGAGCAGTTTTTTCTCACGACTTCAGGGTCATAACTAATAGCGGTAATAGAGAAATCTATTACCGCTATTGGTCACGCTTATTACCGGTAATAGAAATAGCCCAGAAGGTGTGAGGTAACTTCCCTGTGAATCTCAGTCGCATACGGATGATGCTTTTTTAGTAGATTTGCAAGGTTATGGGCGGGCCGATGGCTCGCAATCGATAATAGCTTGTACTTGTAGTAGCAACAACATATGTTTGAAAGTCTATCGGACCGACTTCTTGAGTCCTTTAAGAACCTTAAGGGAGAGGGATCCATCACCGAACTTAATGTCGCTGACACCGTCAAGGACATACGTAAGGCCTTGCTGGAGGCGGACGTCAATTACACCGTCGCCTCCGACTTTACGAAGAGCGTCCTCGACAAGGCGGTGGGCGAAAAGGTGGTCTCCTCCATCAAGCCGGGACAGAAGCTGGTCCAGATCGTCCACGATGAGCTGACGCGCTGCATGGGCGGCAACGAGGTGGAGCTGAGGACCGACGCGGATCCCAATATCATCCTGATGTCGGGTCTGCAGGGCTCAGGTAAGACCACATTTGCCGGCAAGCTCGCCAATATGCTGCACAAGAAGAAGGGGCTGAAGCCTCTCCTTGTCGCCGGGGATGTCTATCGCCCTGCCGCCATCGAGCAGCTCAAGGTGATCGCTGCTCAGATCGGCATACCGGTATACAGCGAGGAGGGCAATCAGGATGCGGTGGCGATCGCTGAGCGGGCGCTCGCCTTTGCGAAGATGAATGGTCGCGACACGATCATCATCGATACCGCCGGCCGCCTCGCCGTGGATGACGTGCTGATGACTGAGATCGCCAATATCAAGGCGGCTGTCAGACCGACACAGATCCTCTTCGTCGTCGACTCAATGACGGGACAGGATGCGGTGAATACGGCCAAGGAATTCAATGACCGGCTCGACTTCGACGGCGTAGTCCTGACGAAGCTGGACGGTGATACCCGAGGCGGTGCTGCTCTCTCGATCCGGACTGTGGTCGACAAGCCTATCCTCTTCATCGGTACGGGGGAGAAGATGGAGGCGATCGACGTCTTTTACCCCACCCGTATGGCGGACCGCATCCTCGGGATGGGCGACGTCGTCTCCCTCGTGGAGCGGATGGAGCAGCAGTACGATGAGAAGAAGGCAGCCCAGCTGGAGAGCAAGATCAGGAAGAATAAGTTTGACTTCGACGACTTCCTTGACCAGATCCAGCAGATCAAGAAGATGGGCAACCTCAAGGATCTCTTGGCCATGATCCCCGGTGTCGGCAGTGCGATCAAGGACTTAGACGTAGACGATAGCGCCTTTAGCGGGATCGAGGCGATCATCCGCTCGATGACGCCCGAGGAGCGCGCCAATCCGGACATCATCAACGCTGAGCGGCGTAAGCGTATCGCTGCCGGTAGCGGGAAGGACATACAGGAGGTGAATCGGCTGATCAAGCAATTTAACTCCGCCAAGAAGATGATGAAGAAGATGAGCAGCCTCGGCCTCAATGGCAAGGGCGCTCCCTCCATGGCTCAGATGCGACAGCAGATGAGAGGCGGCAGATGAAATAATCACTTTTTACCAAAATAGTCACACAACATTATGGAAACACCCTACACACTGCTCGATGGCAAGGAGATCAATCGGCAGATGAGAGAGGAGATCAAGGCGGAGGTGGAGAAGATGGTCGCTGAGGGACACAAGTCTCCCCGACTGATCGCCGTACTCGTCGGCCACGATGGTGGCAGCGAGACATACGTGCACAATAAGATGATCACCTGCGAGGCGTGCGGGATCCGCAGCGAGACCCTGCGCTTCGAGGCAGACATCACGGAGGAGGAGCTGCTCAAGGAGGTCGCTAAGCTCAATGCGGATGACGACCTCGACGGCTTCATCGTCCAGCTCCCATTGCCTAAGCATATCGATGCGCAGAAGGTGATCGAGGCGATCGACCCGAGGAAGGACGTGGACGGCTTCCACCCGACCAACGTCGGCAAGCTCTCCATCGGACTGCCGGGCTTTGTCTCCGCCACCCCCTTCGGCATCTGCGAGCTGCTGAGGCGGTACAACATCAGCACCGACGGCAAGCACGTAGTGGTGCTGGGTCGGAGCGACATCGTCGGCAAGCCGGTGGCACAGCTGCTGCTCCATAAGGACAATCCCGGCAATGCGACCGTCACGGTCTGCCACAGCCACACGAAGGACATCGCCTTCTACACCCGTCACGCTGACGTGATCATCGCCGCACTGGGACAGCCCCACTTCGTCAAGGCCGATATGGTCAAGGAGGGTGCTGTCGTGATCGACGTAGGTACGACCCGTGTACCGGATGCCTCGAGAGCGAAGGGCTTCCGTCTCTGCGGTGACGTGGACTTCGACAACGTCGCACCGAAGTGCTCCTACATCACTCCCGTGCCGGGAGGTGTGGGTCCGATGACGATCATCGCACTGCTTCACAATACCCTCCTCGCCGCCCGGCGCAATAGGGGTCTCGAGAAGTAAGTCCCGACCTACCCTTCCGCCGAGGGAAGGAACACATGTAATGCACGCATAGGAGAGAGAGAGGGATGACCGAGGTAATGCGGGAGACTCCCCATCAGCCGTCGGTCATCCTCTCCTTGTCACACGCCAGTCTATCAGATGATATGAAGAAGGTACATCGCACCACCGCCCTCTGGACGTTCGTCGCCATCCTTGCTACGGCGGCGATCTTGGCACTGTGCTACCCGGGCGGGCAGTCACACTTCAAGTACAAGTATGCGGTCAATCAGCCCTGGCGCTACCAAGACGTGCTGATAGCGCCGTACGACTTCGAGGTGCGGAAGAGCCCAGAGGCGGTACAGGAGGAGCAGGCCTACATAGAGGCACATAAGGATCTTTACTTCTCCTACAATAGGGAGGTGTACAGGCAGCAGAAGGATCAGCTGCTCGAGGCCTATCACGATGCCAAGCTACCTCGGGTGATCATGGAGCATAGTAGCTACGTCGCTTATCTGCTGAGAGAGCTGGAGCACTTCTACGACCTCGGTATGGTTGATCCAACGGAGGTGGAGCAGCTCGCAGACTCCGCCCAAGTCTTTGTGATCGGCAAGGACAATGTGGCTCGGGAGCGCCAACTCTCCGATCTGATCACCACAGCGGAGGCCTACGACTCGATTATAGCTAACGCACCCAAGGGACTCGACAGCCTCATGCTGCGTCAGGCCGACCTAGCGGCACTTCTGATGCCCAATGTGATCTACGACACCGACCAGACGAGCCGTATGGCGGACGCCCGCATCGCCTCTATCAATGAGGTGGTGGGGGTGGTCTTCAAGGGGACGAAGATCGTCGGCCTCGGCGAGATGGTCACTCCGGAGATCTATCAGAAGCTCAAGGGGTACGAGGCGGCCTACAACGAGTACGCCCGCAGCACGTCAGACTTAGCGATCATCCGGCTGGGGCTGCTGGCACTGATCGCCGGCACGCTGCTGGGACTCTTCTTCTACCTCCGGATAGCCCGTCCAGACCTTATGATCGAGCGACGCAATAGGCTCTTCCTGCTCCTACAGGTGCTGCTATTCCCCGCCGCCTCCTACCTACTTGCTCCGATCTCACCGATGGTGGTATATGTGATCCCCTACTGTATGGTGCTGATCCTGACACGCGTGGTGATGGATGGGCGCACCGCCCTCGTGACCTTTATCACGACCGTGCTCCTCACCACCCTCGTGGTACCTGATGCCTCCCTCTTCCTCCTACTCCAGGTGATCAGCGGGGCGGTAGTGCTGGCGACGCTGTCCGATATTTCTCAGAGGCGAGACCTGATCTACTCCGCAGTGTGGGTGCCATTTGTACAGATCGCCGTCTACACCGCCTACACGCTTGCTATGGAGGGGACACTGGCGGGCTTTGACATCAATCTCGTGTGGTACTTTGCGATCGGCTTCATCTTCCTGATGTTCTCCTACCCACTCCTCTATGTAGTGGAGAAGGTCTTTGGCTACATCACACCGATCAGCCTCGTGGAGCTGGGCGACATCAATAAGCCGCTCCTCAAGAGGGAGAGCGAAGTGGCACCGGGGACCTTCCAGCACGTTCTTAATGTCTCGATCCTCAGCACCGCTGCGATCTCCAAGATCGGTGGCAACGTGCAGCTGACCCGCACCGGCGCACTCTACCACGACATCGGGAAGATGAAAAACCCGATCTACTTCACGGAGAACCAGGGCGGAGAGAATAATCCTCACTTCAAGCTCCGACCCGAGGAGAGTGCCAAGATCATCATCAGCCACGTCACGGACGGGGTGGAGATGGCTCGCAATGCGAAGCTCCCCGAGCAGATCATCGACTTTATCCGCACCCACCACGGCCTCGGGATGACGAAGTACTTCTACATCCAGTACTGCAATGAGCACCCGGGTGAGGTGGTGGACGAGAGTATGTTCCGCTACCCGGGGCCCAACCCCTGGACCCGGGAGCAGGGCGTGATGATGCTGGCCGATCAGGTGGAGGCATCTTCCCGAAGCCTCAAGGAGATGAATGAGGAGATCCTCACCAATCACATCGACAAGATCGTCGATGGCATTGTCAGTGGCGGTTACCTGCGAAATACGCCACTGACGCTAAAGGACATCGAGATGATCAAGCAGGTATTCCTCGACAAGCTCCGGACGATGAACCACTCTCGGATCAAGTACCCGGAGCTGAATAAGGAGGCTAAGGCAGCTCAAGCCAAGTGAGCCCCACTCTCCCTTGAAGATCAGTCCTGACATACCCGAGGAGGAGCTGGTAGAGCTCGCAAGACAGCAGGAGACCCAGGAGGAGGCCTTCCGCCTCATCGTCGACCGCTACTCGCCGATGCTCTACGCCGTGATTCGTCGTGTGCTCATCACCCACGACGACACCAACGACGCCCTGCAGAATACGCTGATCAAGGTGTGGAAAAACCTTGCCCACTTCGAGGGTAAGTCCAAGCTCTCCACCTGGATGTACACCATCGCACTCAATGAAGCTCGCTCGCTCCTGAGACGAAACCATCCGGAGCGTCAGTTGCCCATAGAGACCGACACCTACAGTCTTGCAGAGACGCTGACAAGCGACCCTTACTTCGATGGCGACGAGGCGGAGATCCAGCTGATGGAGGCGATAGATAAGCTCCCGGAGAAGCAGAGGACAACCTTTGAGCTACGTTACTTCGAGGAGCTACCCTATGCCGAGATCTCTGAGATCACCGGCACCAGCGTCGGGGCTCTCAAGGCGAATTACCACCACGCCACTCAGAAGCTCTACAAGTACCTCGGTGTGGTGGAGGATGAGGATTAAACTTTTGCCACCACTGAGGATCCTATAATTGTACTGAGGTACGAGGAGATACCATTAGAATCGTCTTTCACACAAGTATGAGCATTAAGAGAACTCCCCTGAGGAGCCGTAATATCATCAAGCCACTTGATCCCGCAAGGCACTTCTCCGTCCCCGATGGATACTTCGAGGGGCTGGCGGATCGTGTCAAGCGACGGATCGAGACGATAGAGCAGGTGGAGGAGCAGCTGAGTCAACACGAGCGGGGCGAGAGACGCAGATCCCGCAAGCGCCTCTATATAGCTGTCGCCTCGGTGGTAGCCGTGCTACTTGCCATCCCGCTGATCTACACCACCGGTGTCATGAAGGTTCATGATGAGGAGACGACGCTCTCGGGGCGCAGTGACGACCTGGAGCGCTACGAGCAATACAGCGACCAAGACTACGAGGACTACCTCTCGGAGGACTTGGCGGACGACTATTACCTACACGTCACTTATAGCGGCCTCTGACCTCATAGCCTACCCACATCATCCCTATGAATAGACTAATTCTCACCCTGATATTCCTCTTTGTTCTCCTTCCCCTGTCGCTCGGAAAGGCTCACGGCAGCGGTATGGCTCAGCTGGCGCCACAGCCGATATCTGCCGGTACCGCGGCACAGACTCCTAAGGCAGAGCAGATACGGAAGGAGTGCGTCGCCTATGTAACCCGGACCTGTAAGCTTACAGCCGACGAGGCTAAGGCTCTGGACACCGAGCTGGCGCGCTATGATCGCAAGAAGATGATCCTCTGGAAAGAGCGAGCCGAGCTCCTCGACCTGCTCGAGAATGGGGACCTGAGCGACTACAAGTATGGGAAAACGCTTGAGAAGGTACTCAATCTCGATGTCGAGCTGAAGAAGTGTCGCCTACGGCTCTACCTATCCCTCAAGCCCTACTTCCAGAATAAGAAATTGGGCGAGATCTACATCGCGATCAAGGACTTCAAGCAAGACTTCTCCACGAAACAAGGGGAGCTATAATCTTCGCACCACCACTAAGCCCAGCCCGGTAGCCGGTTTGCTCCGATGCTGCCGGGCTGGGCTTTTTTTCCACATACCTAAGCATTAAATTGCGTACATTTGCTCCTGCCCTACTGCAGACCTTACTATCGGTCCGCCGTAGGTTTTACCCCTGAGATAACCCATTGTGAAAGCTAAGAAAAGAGAGAAAAAGAGAGTGATCGCTCCCGGCATCACCATCGAGAAGATGGCTGCCGAGGGGAAGTGCATCGGACACTTAGAGGACGGGCGTGTGGTCTTTGTGCCATACAGCGCTCCGGGAGACGTGGCCGACCTGCTTATCACGAGGAGCAAGCACTCCCACGCGGAGGGGCTGATCGACCGCTTAGTCACCCCATCGGACCAGCGGCGAGAGCCGGTATGCCCCCACTTCGGTCTCTGCGGTGGCTGCAAGTGGCAGCACGTGCCCTACGAGATGCAGCTCGAGGCCAAGCAGCAGCAGGTCTATGACCAGCTGACCCGTATCGGCAAGGTGACGATCGGGGAGCAGCGCCCAATACTGGGCTGCGAGAGGGAGTTGGGGTATCGCAATAAGCTCGAGTTTACCTTCTCCTCCTCCCGCTGGATCACCGAGGAGGAGCGCGACCTGCTGGATGGTGAGGCTGTCGATGAGCGACGAGGAGTGGGCTTCCATATACCGGGACGCTTCGACAAGGTCTTGGACATCCGGGAGTGCCACCTGATGGATGACCTGAATAATAGGATCCGAAACTTCATCCGGCACTACGGCCTCACGCATGAGGGGTACACCTTCTTCGATCTGAGAGAGCAGGTGGGGCTGATGCGGACGATGATGCTACGGATCTCCTCCACGGGCGAGGTGATGCTGGTCATCGCCTTCGGTGAGGAGGATGAGGAGCGCCGCATTGCACTACTGAGTGCGCTGAGGGAGGCATTCCCCGAGATCACGTCCCTCCTCTATGTGATCAATACAAAGGGCAACGACACCCTCGACGGGCTCGAGGTGAAGTCCTTCTCCGGCAGAGACTATATCGTCGAGGAGATGGAGGGGTTGCACTTCAAGGTGGGACCCAAGTCCTTCTTCCAGACCAATAGCCGCCAAGCCTATCGCCTCTACTCCGTAGTGCGTGAGCTGGCAAGCCTCACCGGTAAGGAGATGGTCTACGACCTATACACCGGCACCGGCACCATCGCCTCCTTCGTCTCCCGCCAGGCAGCACACGTGATCGGCATCGAGTACGTCGAGGAGGCCATCCAGGATGCGAGGCTCAATGCGGACTTCAATGGTCTGACGAACCTTGACTTCTACGCCGGTGACATGAAGGACATCCTGACCGATGACTTTGTCTCGTCCCACGGGCGACCCGATGTGATCATCGCCGATCCGCCCCGAGCCGGTATGCACCCCGATGTGCTGCAGACGATCCTGCATGCTCACCCCGACCGCATCATCTACGTGAGCTGTAATCCCGCCAGTCAGGCACGAGATTTGCAGACTCTTCAGGAGGAGTACGCCGTCGCCGTGACGCAGCCGGTGGATATGTTTCCGCAGACGCACCATGTCGAGAACGTCGTCCTCCTCGTCCGTAAGTAAGTCACACCATTTTATTTCAATACATCCCGACTTTTGACAACTTCGACCACAACACACGAGCGCACGGAAGCGCTTGTACACAGTATCGTAGAGGGCCTCAGGGCCAAGAAAGGACACGCCATCACCATCCTCGACCTGCACCGCTTGCATGATCGACCCACCGACTATATGATCATCGCTGAGAGCAACAGCCCCACAGGCATCAGCACTCTCGAGGAGTCGGTCCGCGAGGTGGTGGAGGAGCAGGCCGGTGAGCGTCCCATCCGCGTCCACAAGGGGAGCGGTGAGTGGATCGCCATGGACTATGTCGATGCTATGGTCCATATCTTCACGCCGGAGCTCCGCACCTTCTACCATCTCGAGCAGATGTGGGAGGATGCCGACAGGACCCAGCTGGAGGACGAAGTCTGAGATGTATTATAGAGAATTGATCCACTCGTATGCCAAATAATACCATACCTCAGAGAGGCAATCCGAAGCGAAAGCCAAATATCAATATCGGCTGGATCTTCATGATCATCATGATGGTGATCCTGGGGCTCTACTTCTTCGGAGACAACAGCAACGCCCGCTCTGTCAAGTGGTCTGACTTCCAGACCTTGATGGAGGATGATGCCTTTGAGTCCATCACCGTCTACTCCTCTAAGGGGAAGGTGGATGCCACCCTCCGCCAGGGCAAGGAGGGGCGTCTCGTCGACCTCGGCATCATACCGGCCGAGCAAGTCAAGCAGACCCGCCCACGCCTCCTCGGCGCCACCCAGGTCACGTCGGAGATGCCGGGGGCAACTGCCTTCAATGACATCTATCAGAGGATCAAGAGCTCCGACAAGCCGATCTCCACAGAGATCTCGTACGTCAATCAGAGCATCAGCATCTGGACCATCCTCCTGCAGACCTTACCCTTCCTCCTCCTGATCGTTTTCTG
Source organism: Porphyromonas sp. C0041D3 (assembly GCF_056590575.1). Taxonomy (NCBI): domain Bacteria; kingdom Pseudomonadati; phylum Bacteroidota; class Bacteroidia; order Bacteroidales; family Porphyromonadaceae; genus Porphyromonas; species Porphyromonas sp. C0041D3. Next base: position 76,791 of record NZ_JBWPWJ010000004.1, on the reverse strand, counting down.
GATCTGGATGATGAGAGGCTTCTCCGGGATGGGCGGTCGTGGCGGTGTCATGAATGTCGGCAAGTCCAAGGCTCAGCTCTTTGACCCGGAGACAAAGGTGAAGACCACCTTTGACAACGTTGCCGGCCTCTATGGTGCCAAGCAAGAGGTGATGGAGGTGGTCCACTTCCTCAAGGAGCCCAAGCGCTACACCCACCTCGGCGGTAAGATCCCCAAGGGCGTACTCCTCGTAGGGCCTCCCGGCACCGGTAAGACTCTCCTCGCCAAGGCTGTTGCCGGTGAGGCGGGGGTGCCATTCTTCTCCCTCAGTGGCTCAGACTTCGTCGAGATGTTTGTCGGCGTGGGAGCTAGTCGCGTGCGAGACCTCTTCAGCACGGCAAAAGAGAAAAGCCCTTGCATCATCTTCATCGATGAGATCGACGCCATCGGTCGGGCGAGGGGAAAGAATGCCGGCTTCGGAGGCAACGACGAGCGGGAGAATACCCTCAATCAGCTACTGACGGAGATGGACGGCTTCGACACCAATAGCGGAGTCATCGTCATGGCGGCTACCAACCGTGCCGACATCCTCGACAAGGCGCTCATGCGTGCCGGTCGCTTTGACCGACAGATCTACATCGACCTGCCCGACCTCAATGAGCGGAAGGAGATCTTCCTCGTGCATATGAAGGGGCTCAAGCTGGCGCCCGACGTGGATCCGGACAAGATGGCCCGCCAGACGCCGGGATTCTCCGGGGCAGACATTGCCAACGTCTGCAATGAGGCGGCACTGATCGCCGCCCGTGAGTCGAAAAATGCCGTGGAGGCAGTCGACTTCTCCAACGCCGTCGACCGCGTCGTCGGTGGACTGGAGAAGAAGAGTGCCATCATCACCAAGTCGGAGAAGAAGATGATCTGCATCCACGAGGCAGGTCACGCTACCATCAGCTGGCGTCTCCGCTATGCCAATCCGCTCGTCAAGGTAACCATCGTACCGAGAGGGCGCGCACTCGGAGCCGCCTGGTATATGCCTGAGGAGCGGCAGATCGTCCCCAAGGAAGCGATCGAGGACGAGATGTGTGCGACCCTTGGCGGCCGTGCCGCTGAGGAGCTCTTCATAGGGCACATCTCCACAGGGGCCTCCAATGACCTCGAGAAGGTGACCCGCATGGCGCAGGCGATGGTGGTCAATTATGGCATGAGCGACAAGATCCCGAACGTCAATTATCAGGACAATCAGGGTGAGTACAACTTCACCAAGCCCTACAGCGATGAGACCGCCAGACTGATCGACCAGGAGATCCGCAGCATCATCGCTGAGCAGTATGAGCGAGCCAAGAAGATCCTGCGGGAGAATGAGGAGGGTCATCACGAGATGGCAGACCTGCTCTTCCAGCGCGAGGTGATCTACACCGAGGATGTGGAGAAGATCCTCGGCAAGCGCCCATGGGACTCCCGAGCTGAGGAGCTACTCAGAGATGCGGAGGAGCAGGGAGGCGAGGTCAAGGAGGAGACCCCTCACGAGACTGAGACACCCGACCACCCCTCTGACGAGCCTAAGGACACTTCCTCGGAGGGCAGATCCACTCCCCCACCCCCACCCTTTTCCACTAAGGCTGAGGAGGAGGACTCCTGCAGCGAGCAGGTCCACGACTCCGGCATCCTCGGAGCGGACTCCTGCGGAGACTGATCAGTGGCACCGCTCTAAGCAAGCATTAGCGTAAGAGATCGAGGCTCTCTTGTCCGGAAGGGACGAGGGAGCCTTGATCTCTTTTTTTACCCTCACGTCACCGGATCAGGTGGACTGATAAAGACGCGCACACACACCCTTTCGGCACCGCGACCATCCATAGTGAGAGACCAAACCGCCCCCGATGATCGCCATCACTCAGTGAGGGCACCAAAGCCTCCTAATAGGTCTACATATCCCACGAAACTCCTCCACTTTCGCACACCTCTTGAGAGCCCAAGGAGCGTCCTCGCAATAGGCTGACAATCAGACTCAGGATATGTGGTACTTCTAATACCGATATTAGTGAACTCTAATACCGATATTAGAGGATTCTTTTACCGGTATTAGGCGTGCTTTTGTTTGGGAAGGTGGGGGAAAAAGTGGAACTTTGTATCTATCCTATATGACTATGACACCAAGTCGTGTTACCTCAGATGAATAAAATATTATCCCTACTTACTGCAGGCTTGCTCTCCGGGCTTTGCCTCTCAGCTGTCGCCCAGAGCGACAAGACCCCTACAGATCCTCAGCTCGCCACCTCCAGAGCGATCGACATATTTAGGAGCGTCCTCGGTAATGTCTCTACACTCTATGTGGACACCTTCGATATGGAGAAGGTGACCGCTCAGGGACTGAATATGACGCTCTCGCAGCTGGACCCCTACACCAACTTTTTCCCCGAGTCAGACCGGGCGGACTTCGCCTTTATGACCACCGGCGAGTATGGCGGTATCGGTGCCTACATCCTGCAGGTGGACTCGGTGGTCTACGTGCGGGAGCCTATGCCGGGCTCTCCGGCAGCCAAGGCAGGTCTCCGGAGCGGAGACGCCTTCCTCGAGATCGATGGGAAGAGCGTGGTGCCCGGCACCGCCTCTATGATCAGTGATAAGCTGAAGGGTCCGGTAGGGACCGATGTGAGGGTGAGCATCCTACCTGTCGGTGCGACGAAGCCAGTAGAGAAGACTCTCTCTCGCGCCAATGTGGTGGTGGACCAGGTGGTCTACAGTGCCATCTACGGCGATCGCATCGGATATATCCGGCTCAGCTCCTTTACCGACAAGAGTGCGGCTGACGTGCGGCGCGCCTACGAGCGACTGAGCAGCTCGGGGAAGCTCAAGGGGCTGGTACTGGATCTCAGGGGAAATACCGGTGGTGTGCTGGACGGAGCGATAGATATCGTGGGGATGTTTGTCCCCAAGGGGACTAAGGTCATGGAGACCAAGGGGAGGCTGCCGCAGTCCGGTCAGGAGTACCGCACGACCACAGACCCGGTAAGCCTTGACCTCCCCCTGACGGTGCTGATCAACGGTTCCTCCGCCTCCTCGAGTGAGATCGTCGCTGGGTCATTGCAGGACCTGGACAGAGCTGTCCTGATAGGGAGTAAGAGCTTCGGGAAGGGCCTCGTGCAGTCGACACGCCCCACCCCTTACAATGGCATCCTCAAGGTGACGGTAGCGCGATACTACATCCCGAGCGGGAGGTGCATCCAGCAGCTGGACTACAGCCACCGAAATCCCGACGGCTCGGTGGCTGCAGTACCGGATAGCCTCACCAAGACCTTCCGCACCGCTGCAGGTCGGATCGTGCGGGACGGGGGAGGCATCCGCCCGGATATCAAGATCGAGGACGAGATACTGACTGAGCCGATCCTCTCTATGTCACGTAAGGGGGCACTCTTCAGGTACGCCGGACACTTAGTCTCCGGCCGTCCGACGCCCTCGAGCTACCGCGACATCGTGATCAGCGATGCTGAGTATGAGGCACTGATAGACACCCTCGAGGCGGGGGACTTCCGATATGGTGAGATGAGTGCCAAGGCCCTTGATCAGCTGAGAGAGCTGGCCGACTACGAGGGCTATGCCGAGGGGAGTAAGGCAGAGTTTGACGCCTTGCGAGCTAAGCTCATCCCCTCGCTCCGCAGAGACATTGCCCCACACAAGCAGCTGGTACTGGACCTACTGAGGGGGGAGATGGCGATGCATTTCTTTGGATCCCAAGGGTACTATGCGGTGATGATGGAGACGGATCCATCACTCAAGGAAGCAGTGCGAGTCCTCGGGGATCGTAAGAGCTATCGAGACCTACTGACCCCTAAGGACCGGAGCGATGGCAAGGAGTAAGGGCGAGGGCGGTCTGGTCTACTCGACCGGCAAGGAGACCATGGCCTCACTCCTCGAGGGGATCTCCCTTGACAGTGAGGAGGAGACGCTCTCCCCCGGTGAGCAGCGGCTCCACGTCCATATGGAGCGGAAGGGACGCAAGGGGAAGACGGTGACACTGATCACCGGGTTTGTCGGGCGATCGTCCGACCTGGAGGAGCTGAGCAAGGAGCTCAAGGCAAAGTGTGGAATCGGTGGGAGTGTCAAGGAGGGAGAGGTGATCCTCCAGGGAGAGGTGGTCGGGAGAGTAGCCTCTCTCCTAAGAGAGATGGGATATAAGCAGACGACAGGAAAGTAATGAATAGGAAGACACTCACGGTCTACTCTGCCTCGGCAGGAAGTGGCAAGACGTACAGCTTGGTCAAGGAATTCCTGCTGCTCCTTTTTCTTAATCACTACGCCCCACACTCAGACCTCTCAGGGAGCCGTAAAGTAATCGAGTCGACGGGGGATCCGTACTTCGGTTTCCAGGGTATCTTGGGCGTCACCTTTACGAAGAAAGCGACCCTGGAGCTCAAGCAGAGGATCCTCCGCGAGCTGATCCGCCTGAGCGAGGTGAAGACGGGCACGGCGATCACCGGCATCTCTAAGGATGTCATCAAGGAGCTGATCGGACTGGTCGGCAAGACAGAGAAGGAGCTGAGTGATGACCTGCCTCGCCTCAGCAAGCACGCTGTAAAGCAGATCCTTGAGGACTACAGCCACTTCAACGTCCGGACCATCGACTCATTTTTCCAAGAGGTGTTGCGGGGTCTGCGCCGCGAGATCACCGGTCAGAGTTTCTCCGGGTCGTACCAGATCGAGCTGAATGTCAGCGAGGCGATCAACCTCGCCATCGATAACCTAAAGCTCGAGATGGATGCTAATACCTACAGCAAAATCTCGAGCGTGGTCAGAAGACTCCAGACCGAGTCTATCGGCACGGACGAACAGGTGGACCCCTTCAAGGAAATCGCTGACATCGCTAAGCACCTCATCAATGGCAATGAGTGGGAGCAGATCAAGCCCTACCTCCTAAGTAAGGAAGCACAACAGCTCGTAAGTCAAAACCAACAATACCTCAAGGGGGTGGTCGACGACTATGAGAAAAAGCTGAGACCGATAACTACCATAGCGAGGAAAATAAGTGAGTACAATCCCTACCTATGGGGGAAAAAGATCAAGAGTATCTCAACGATAGACAATATTGCTGATGCCATTCTGCTGGAGGGACTCACTAAGGAAGGGATCTCGGAGTGGAAGCTTACGAAAAGAGACAAGGACCATGAGGATGAGATCTACCCTCTGAGGGACCAGGTAGCAAATCTGCTCCCTGCGAGCGGTGCCAAGGAGTATGTGAACGCCCGACTACTACTGGACTACTTGGCCTATATACCCATACTCGTAGAGATCGCCAAGTCGATCGAGGAGTATGAGCATCAGAATCACCTGCTCCTCATCCCCAGGGTAAATCAGCTCCTTGATCAGATCATAGACGGAGACGACACCCCCTTTGTCTACGACCGTGTGGGCGTGCGACTGCACCACTACGTGATCGATGAGTTTCAGGACACGGCCAAGCTGCAGTGGTCCAACTTTGAGCCACTCATCAATGAAGCTCGAAGCAGTGGACACGAGAACTTCGTCGTCGGTGATGCCAAGCAGAGCATCTATGCCTTCCGCGGGGCAGAGAGTAGCAACTTCATCAAACTGGTGGATGGGATCAAAAAAGGATCTGGCAAAACCGATCGGGTTATCAATCTGCCTACCAACTGGCGGAGCGACGAGAGGATCATCACCTTTAATAACGAATTCTTTGCAGACATCTATAATTATAAAGGCTACTACACAGAGGACTACGATACCGAACTGACCAGGCTCCACAAGATGGTATACGAGAGGGAAAATGTGAAGCAAGAAGTCCCCGATCAGAAGAAAGGCACCGGCTCCGGGTGCATCGAGATCTCCGTCCTACCGGATAATAAGAATAATGAGAGCATACCCGATGTAAAGACTTACCTCCACGACCACCTTGTGGATCTCTTCGACCGCGGATATAAGCCAGGGGACATCGCGATCCTCTCACGTAAAAACGACCAGTGCGAAGAAGTCGCCTCGTGGCTTACCGAGTGGGCTGCTGTGGAGAAAGATCTGGCAAGTAAGTATGCCTTTGTAAGCAAGAGCGCTCTCAGCCTGACAAGCTCTGCCATAGTCCGTCTCCTCAGGACCCTGATCAGGGCACTCTCGACCGCCTCTCCTCAGAGCGATAAGCTACTGAGACTGATGATCCAGTCCTATGTACAGAGTAGTAAGCCTGAGGGCAATACCGAGAGAGCAGATCGGCTCTACGATAGTCTTATGAAGCTCTCCACCACCGGTCTGTCGGTGTATGAGTTCCTCCTCAGAGCCATTAATCTCCTCGGAGAGCTGCCTGTCGAGGAAAAGCTCTATGTCAATGCCTTCATCGACCTGGCATACACCTACAGCAGGCGAAGTCCGGATCTGTCAATCCGGCAGTTTGACGACTGGTTGGAGCAAAACATTGACAGGACCAAGGTTGATATGGGCAGCGGCGAGCTGGATCGCATCAATGTCCTGACGATACACGAAGCAAAGGGGCTTGAGTTCCCCGTCGTCATACTCCCATTTGCCAACTGGGACATCTACTCCCCCAATAAAGGAAAGAGGGATCTCCGCCTGATCCGAATCCCTGATAAAGACTATCCTGATCTATCCTCAGATGATGTAAAGCCGGGCATCTACCTGATCAATATGGAGGATGGCAAACGAGGACTGGCGAGTGGCCTGTCACCTATCTATGAGGCAGAGAGAGAGGCACACTATATGGATGAGCTTAATCTCCTGTATGTCGCCTTCACGAGGGCAAAGAGCGAACTCTATGCCTTCACTAAGCCAAAGTCTAAAACAGGCACGACAACCAGGATAAATAATATCATCCTGGATCGTATGGAAAAATTAGAAGAAGGCCTCAAGGGTGATCTTACCAAAGAGGATCAGCAGGGCATATCGGTGTGGCGAAGCAACGTAGAGGTGAAGCCACGGCGACAGAAGGAGGAATTGACCTCGACGAGCTGTGGTCAGGTAACCCTCGACAGTCTCGTCAGCATCGTTGACCTGAAAGACCTCAAGGTACGGGACAAGTATGCGGATGAGCGAACCGACTTCGGCATACTAATGCACAGTCTCCTCTCATCAGTGTATACCGCTGATGACTTTGCCCCCCTGCTCCAGAATCTTCTCAACACCGGCAGGATCAGCGAGGAGGAGCACGAAAGGCTCCTCTACAACTTCACCACCGCGATGACCACCTACGCCGGATGGTTTCCACCCTATGGAGAGGCCATCATCCGCACGGAGTCGACCCTCTATGACCAAGGCTACGGCAGGGAGCAGAGACCGGATCGGGTAGTACTCAAGAGAGCAAGCGACGGGACGCTCCACGGAGTAGTCATAGACTACAAGCTGGGCGACCCGGACCCTGTACCTGAGGCTTATCGCCGACAGGTCAGGCAATACGTCGACCAGCTCCGCAGCAGTGGCGTGGACGAGGTGACCGGATATTTGTGGTACCTTCGCAGTCCTAATGGAATAATCAAGGTGTGCTGATGAGGACGACAACATTACTGGGACTGACATTAGACGAACTGACCTCCCTCGTGCAGGAACTCGGCGAACCAAAGTACCGGGCAAAGCAGCTCGCCGAGTGGCTCTACGTCAAGAGGGTCACCACCCTCGATGAGATGACCAATCTCCCCAAGGCACTCCGGACTAAGCTGGAGACCTGCTGCACCATCGGTCGCAGCCCGGTCGCTCTCACGCAGGTGTCCCGGGATGGAACGGAAAAGTACCTCTTCCGCAAGCAGGATCGTCCGGAGCAGACCTTCGAGACCGTCTATATCCCTGAGGAGGACGGTCGGGCGACGCTCTGCATCTCCTCACAGGTGGGCTGTCGGATGGGATGTCGCTTCTGCGCCACGGGGCAGATGGGATTTCACGGGCATCTCACCGCAGCTGATGTGATCAATCAAGTGCTCAGTGCTCCCCACTTTGACTCCCTCACCAACGTCGTCTTCATGGGTATGGGTGAGCCACTGGACAACTACAAGGTGGTCGCCTCCGTGCTGGAGATCATGACCGCAGAGTACGGACTTGCCTGGAGCCCTAAGAGGATCACCGTCAGCACGGTGGGTCCTCGAGTAGGGCTGACGCGCTTCCTCGAGGAGCAGAGAGCCAATCTTGCCGTTAGTCTGCACAGCCCCTTCCCTGAGGAGCGGGAGGAGATAATGCCGGTGGAGGGACTCTTCCCCATCGAGGAGGTGATCGAGACCTTGGGTAAGTACGACTTCTCCGGTCAGCGGAGACTCTCCTTTGAGTACATCGTCTTCGGTGAGCTCAATGACGACCTCCGCCACGCCAAGGCACTGGTGGAGCTGATCCGTCCACTCAGGTCTCGGGTCAATCTTATCCCCTACCACCCGATCGAGGGACTACCCTATCACTCGTCCCGGAGGGAGGTCATCGAGCAATTTGCCGACTATCTCAATGATCACGGTGTCATCGCTACGATACGTCGCTCGCGCGGTCAGGACATCGACGCCGCGTGCGGCATGCTCTCCACACTCAAGCCACTCTCGTAGTCACCGATGAGAGAGGCAAGGGACCTTACCGGGGGACCGATCGGTAAGCAGATCGTTTCGCTGGCGCTGCCGATACTGGGGAGCTCATTTACCCTGATGCTCTACAGCTTCGTCGATATGGCGTGGCTGGGACGGCTGAGTAGCCAGACGGTCGCTGCCTCCGGTGCGGCATCCATCTTTACCTGGTTGGTCAATTGCTTTACGCTCATCACTAAGGTAGGTGCTGAGGTGACGGTGGCTAATGGCATTGGGCGAAAGGACGAGCGGGCAGCAGCGGACTATGCGGCTCACAATATCACACTGGCACTCTACTTCGGTCTCGTCACCTCGCTCACCTTTTTACTCCTCACAGACACCTTCATCGGCTTCTATGGGCTTGAGGCACCGGTGGACAGGTATGCGACTGACTACTTGAGGCTCTGTGCGCTGGGATTCCCCTTCATCTTCCTCAGCAATGCATTCATCGGGATATACAATGCCTCCGGACTCTCCAAGATCCCCTTTGTAGTCAATGTGATCGGGCTGGGGCTCAATATGATCCTGGATCCGATATTCATCTTTGTCCTCGGTCTCGGCATACGGGGTGCCGCTCTCGCCACGGTGCTCTCACAGGCTATCCTGATGTCGCTCTTCCTCATCCAGATGAAGTACCGAGATCGGTTGCTGGGAGGCTTCAGGATGATCCGGACGTTGTCTGCCCAGACGACCCGGACCATACTTAAGCTGGGGGTACCGGCTGCGCTGATGAATGCGTTCCTGGCGGTGATCAACCTTATCCTTGGCCGCTTTGCCTCCGCAGCGGGGGGCGCAACTGGCGTGATGACCCTGACGATCGGGGGACAGCTGGAGGGGATCACGTGGAATGCGGGTCAGGGCTTCTCCACGTCCCTCTCCAGCTTTGTGTCGCAAAACTATGGCGCTGCGAAGTACGGACGCATCCGCGAGGGACTGCGATTTACCCTCTGGCTCTGCCTATTCTTCGGGATCATGGGGACGCTGATCAATTACTTCGGCGGGTCGTGGCTGTTCTCCCTCATCATCCCCAATGATCCCCACGGTATCGCCGCCGGGGCGGAGTACCTCCGGATCGATGCATGGGCTCAAGCCTTTATGATGGTCGAGGTCTGCTTCCAGGGCTTCTTCTATGGTATGCGACGCCCACTACCTCCATCAGCGATCAGTATCGGGTGCAACTTCCTCCGTATCCCTATGGCTCTCGTACTGCTCAGCCTGATCGGTGGGATCTCCTGCCTTTGGTGGACGATCTGCATCACCTGCATCCTCAAGGGGACCCTTGCGGGTGGCTATTACCTGCTGAAGGGACGCGCCAAGATCTACCCGCCTTCCGATGCGCCTATGGAGCAGATACACGAGGGAGCATAATTCGGACTTCTTTTAGTACATTTACACTGAGCTAACAATTGTCCTGTACAATTAATATAAGAGTATAGATAGAGATAAAATGAGTACCAAGACTTACCTTTTTCTCCTCTCCCTGATCGCCGGTTGCCACCTGCTACAGGCACAGACCGTCGAGCCACTGACGCTGGATGACGTCACTCCCGGTGGGCGGACCTACTGGAGCCACCAGCCCTCTACACCGACGATCTGCGGGGTCATCGGCGATGGCGTGGTCACCTATGACAAGAAGGGGCTCAAGCTGGTGGACAAGGCCGGCCGCGAGACCGATCTCCTGACGCTGCAAGAGTGGTCTCAGATCGACGACACCCCGGTCAAGGCACTTCCCTGGCTGACGATGTACGGAAAAGGTGAGTACTTGTCTCGCGCCTCGGAGAGGGGCATCGACTTCATCGACCTGAAGTCCAGATCCATCGCCAAGCACTATGCGTACGACACGAAGCGGTGGCAGCATCTACACGTGGCTCCGGGAGCCTCCTACATCGTCCTCTCAGACGGCGAGACGATGGCTCTACTAAAGAGCGGTGCGACAGAGCCCCGAGAGCTGGTGAGCGACTCTTCGCACGATATTGTCTACGGGATGCCGGCTGCGCGGAACGAGTTTGGAACCGAGTCGGGTATCTTCTTCTCCCCGAGCGGCAGGTACTTCGCCTTTTACCGCATTGACCAGTCGGAGGTGACGGACTACCCGATCGTCCGGATCCATCGTCCAACAGCAGAGAGTGACCCGCTGAAGTACCCGATGGCAGGACAAGACTCTCAGCATACGACCGTAGGCATCTACGACACAGCAGATGGCTCCATCCGCTACCTCGCCACCGGTGAGCCCAGAGACAGGTACTTCACCAACCTCTCCTGGGCACCGGATGAGAAGAGCCTCTACATCGATGAGGTGAAGCGCTCGCAGGACGAGTGCAACCTGGTGGAGTACAGCGTGGAGAGCGGTCACCCCGTGCGGACCGTGCTGACAGAGCGCAACGAGAGATACATCGAGCCACTGGAGCCCATTGCCTTCACCAGTGACGGCAAGGCGTTCGTCCGATCCACCCGTATCGATGGCTACCGCCACCTTTACCTCTATCGCACAAGGGATAGTAAGCTGATCCGTCAGCTCACCAAGGGCGAGTGGGAGGTCAAGTCGCTCTACGGGATCTCGCCGGACGATCGCTACGCCTATTTCCTCGGCAATGAGGGCTACCCGATGGGTCAGGCACTCTACCGGGTGGCGCTTGCGAGTGGCAAGATGACCGCCATCACCCCTGAGCGGGGATGGCACTCCTGCAGCCTGTCGGCGGACTATACGACAGCGTATGACCTCTTCAGCTCCAAGGACAGCCCGGCAGAGGCTCGGGTCATCGACTTAGGGAAAAAAGCCATCCGCTCTCATCTGCTCAAGAAGTGTGAGGTGCCCTCCGACCTCTCCCGGCGACCCGAGGTACGTCTCGGGACGATCAAGTCTGCTGATGGGGTGACCGATCTATACTACAAGATGACCCTGCCCGCCACTCTCGAGGAGGGGAAGAAGTACCCGACTATCGTCTATGTCTACGGAGGACCTCATGCGCAGCTGGTGACGGATAGCTGGCGGAGCCTTCGGTACAATTGGGACAACTATATGGCGGAGCAGGGATATATCGTCTTCACTGTGGACGGACGGGGATCCAACAATCGAGGAATGGCCTTTGAGAGCATCATCCACCGCCGGCTGGGCAAGGCGGAGATGGAGGACCAGATGGAGGGGGTAAAGTTTCTCTCCTCTCTGCCTTACGTCGACACCGACCGACTTGGCGTCTACGGCTGGAGCTTCGGTGGCTTCATGACCACCAATCTGATGCTGACCCACGGGGATACCTTCAAGGTCGGCGTCGCCGGCGGTCCGGTGATCGACTGGGCCTTCTACGAAATCATGTACGGTGAGCGGTATATGGACACACCGCAGGAGAATCCGGAGGGCTACGCTGCCGCGCGCCTCTCTGACCGAGCCAAGGACCTGCGAGGGAGACTGCTCCTCATCCACGGCGGTGTCGATCCGGTAGTAGTGTGGCAAAACTCTCAGACCTTCCTCAACGCCTGCATCGCTGCCCGCACCTACCCGGACTATATGATCTATCCCGATCACGAGCACAATGTCCTAGGTCCGGATCGGGTCCATCTCAATACCGTCATCAGTCGCTACTTCGACGACTTCCTCAAGTAATCTCAATTTCTGTAAGTGATATGAAAGCATTAGTACTCGGCTCCGGAGGACGTGAGCAAGCCATCGCATGGAAAATAGCCAAGAGTCCACTGGTCAGCGAGGTGATCATCGCACCGGGTAATGCGGGGGCTTTCCCCAAGACAAGGAATGCCGACCTGGACATCAATGATGCCGATGCCGTTGCAGACTTTCTGACCAAAGAGTCTGTCGAACTGCTTGTGGTCGGTCCGGAGCAGCCCTTAGTAGGCGGGCTGGTAGACCGGCTATTAGCACGCCCCGAGCTAAACTCTCTACACATCGTCGGCCCCACTCAGGAGGCGGCGCAGATGGAGGGAAGCAAGGACTTCGCCAAGGCATTTATGCAGAGGCACGGCATCCCGACAGCCAAGTACCGCTCCTTCACCGCCGGAGAGCGGGAGCAGGCGCTGGACTACCTCCGCAACGAAGAGAAGGCTCCCTATGTCCTTAAGGCGGACGGCCTCGCAGCCGGGAAGGGCGTGCTGATCTGCCAGACCCTTGAGGAGGCAGAGGAGGGACTGGACCGCATGCTCAGCGGAAAGTTTGGGCACTCAGCCGACACGATCCTCATAGAGACCTGCCTCACCGGCATCGAGTGCTCCGTCTTCGTCCTCACCGATGGTAAGAGCTACCGCATCCTGCCGACGGCAAAGGACTACAAGCGCATCGGAGAGGGAGATACGGGACTCAATACAGGAGGTATGGGTGCGGTATCACCTGTCCCCTTTATCGATGACGAATTTATGACCAAGGTGAAGGAGAGGATCATCGAGCCCACCATCTGCGGCCTTCAGGAGGACGAGATAGACTACCGAGGATTCCTCTACTTCGGCCTGATGAATCAGAATGGCGACCCCTACGTCATCGAGTACAATTGCCGTATGGGCGACCCCGAGACACAGGCGGTGATGCCGAGGATTGCGGGTGACCTGGTTCCCTCGCTGCTTGCCCTACGGGATCAGAGCTTAGCCGACACGGAGGACCCCGGCGAGATCGAGGAGACCGCGCTCACGGTCGTGGCCGCCATGAAGGGCTATCCCGAGAGCTACCCCAAGGGCGCCCAGGTCATCATCTACGGTGACGACAGCGACAGCTCGATCATCTTCCACTCCGGTACCACAGGCAGCGGACGAGACATCCGCTCGTGTGGCGGGCGAGTCTTTGCCGTCACCGCACTCGATCGAGGGATCATGCGGGCGAGGAAGAGAGCCTACGACCGGATGATGATGACCTGCTTTGACGATATGTACTACCGGCACGACATCGGCAAGGATCTCGTGGAGTACGAGTAAGGAGGTATCGGAGACTGAGCCCTATGGAGCAATATCTGCCTAAGCTATCGTCACTCGGAGAGCAAGTGCTCTCTGAGCCTATAGCTGTGCTCGTACTCTCCGCAGCCCTACTATTCCTGCTCCACAGGCACAATATTCTCAGCTACGGATCACATATCCATGAGACGACCTCGTGGATAATGATGGCACTCCTGATGACGAGTCAGGTAGGCATAGCTACACGCTCACTCTCCCTGATGATGGTCGCAACGATCATCCTGGTCTTCCTCAGTGAGTACATCATAACCTCGCTCGCCCAGCACAAGTCCCCATTCATCGGATTTAATATCGGACTTGGCATCGGACTTCTGTCTCTGATCGATCCGATATGGTTGCCGACACTCCTCATCTTTTGCTTTATGCTCAGGCAGATCGGTCTTGGGACCTGGCGTCACTACTCCGCTATGGTTCTTGGGGTACTTATGGTGCTCTGGGTGGGGATCCTCCTCCTTGCGCCCCCCACTCCCGAGGGTGTGCTGGGGTTTGTTGACCGCACCTATGGATCTCTTCTTCACCCGAGTCTCCCGAGCAGTACCGATGACTGGTTGCGAGTCACATCCCTCATGATGCTTCTCTCAGCCGCCACTATCGAGACTATGATCGTCCGCAGGCACGCCATTACCAGATACCGATGGGTCACCCATCTCCACCTCAGGCTGGGCTGGTTCCTCTTCGTCCTATACTGTATCTACTACTCGGCAGAGATGCCCTCGCCCGTCTTGTCTATCTTCTTCTGCACGTCATGTGTGACCGCATTTCTCTGCACAAATACCCAACGCCTTGTATTTCTCACATCTGCGCTCGGATCTATAGCCGGCTTTACGCTATACGCATTCCTCCCCCCCTTATTCTGACGACACGCATCCTATGATATCCTTCATCATCCCTGTCTACAATCGACCCGATGAGGTCAAAGAGCTACTCGAGAGCTTCCTCAGTCAGGAGAGCACGCCCCTCGACTACGAAGTGGTGGTCGTGGAGGACGGCTCCGACCTCCCCTGCCGTGAGGTGTGCGAGAGCTATGCCGACAAGCTACCGGTCCGATACCTCTATCAGTCTCCAAATACCGGGCCCTCCGGGGCGCGCAACTATGGAGCCAAAGTGGCACAGGGAGACATCTTCCTCTTCCTCGACTCCGACGTAGAGCTCCCGCCAAGCTACCTGAGCACACTGGCCCTCGACATAGAGCGGAGACCGGTAGACCTCTTTGGCGGGCCGGATGCGGCGAAGGAGGACTACACCGTGACACAGCGTGCGATCAGCTATGCGATGACCTCATTCTTCACCACAGGAGGCATCCGAGGGGGGCGAAAGGACCAGCCGCTGGACAAGTTTTACCCCCGCACTTACAATATGGGCGTGACGCGCACAGCGTATGAGGCAGTCGGTGGCTTCCGTCAGGATCTCCGCTATGGGGAGGACATTGACTTCAGCCTGCGGGTGATAGAGGCGGGCTACCACTCTGCGCTGTACGACGACCTCTTTGTCTACCACAAGCGGCGGGACACGTACAAGAAATTCTTCGCCCAGGTACGCCACAGCGGACGGGCTCGCGTGATGCTGGAGCGTCTCCATCCCGGCAGCATGAAGCCGGTGCACTACCTCCCCTCACTCTTCGTGGTCTTGTGCTTCATCGCTCTCGTCACCAGCCTATATGGCGGGCTGATGTTCCCGCTCCTGTACGCCCTCCTGATCATCTTTGATGTATATGGTCGGGGCGACTCGCTCGAGCTGGCGGTCAATTGCGTGATAGCAGCCTTTGTCCAGCTCTTTGGCTACGGGATTGGCTTTATTGAGGCAAAGATAGGGAGGAGGGAAGGCTCAGAGTAGAGCGACGATCTCTCGAGCCGCCAGCGTCGAGGCAGGGAGCTCCGTCCGGAGAGCCTCCGAGACGGCATCGTAAGCCTCCAGCATCGCTCTTCGCTCAGCTGTATCAGTGAGCAGGGGCATGAGGTGGCTCCGTATCGCCTTGACCGAACACCTTCCCCCGAAGAGCTCCGCCACCACCTCACGGCGAGCAATCAAATTGACGAGTGAGATATATGGGACCTTGAAGAAGTGGTCAAAGGCGAAATTCACCAATCGCCCGGCACGCGTCGCATAGCAGACCACCTGAGGCGCACCGAGAAGAGCCGTCTCGAGGGTCGCTGTGCCGGAGGTCACTAATGCTGCATCCGCCCCCGAGAGGACCTCGTAAGTCTCCCCATACCGCACCTCCACCCTCTGCTGACTGTGGCGCTCTATGATCTCGCTGTAGAGCGACCGGTCAATGGCGGAGACGCCGGCGATCACCAGCCGGTACCGGTCACCGAGAGACGCCACACTCTCCAGCATCAGGGGGAGATTGCGCCTCACCTCCGAGAGACGACTACCACAGAGGAGCGCAATGTAAGGTCGCCCCTCTATCATCACGCCAGCACTGCGGTGTGACCTGAAGTGCATCACCTCCTCATAGGTAGGATTGCCGACGTAGGAGACACGCTCCACACCCTTGGAGCGGAAGTAGGGTACCTCGAAGGGGAAGATACACTGGATCAAGTCGCAGTCACGCTTCAGCTGACGGACGCGAAACTCCTTCCATGCCCACACCTTGGGCGGGATAAAGTAGACGATCCGCGTCGTGGGCAGTTGCTTCCGGACAAAGGGCAGGATATACCGCATACAGAAGGAGCCGTAGTCCACACAGATCACCACATCCGGGCGATAGTCAAGCAGGGACTGCCTCACCACATCGCGTCCTCGCCTGATCTCGGGGTAGTGCCGTAGGACATCCACGATACCCATGTAGGCCATCTCCTCCGACCTCAGCACACACGCCCCTCCCCTCTCCCTCATAGCTGCACCGCCCATATAGGCAAAGTCTGCCTGAGGGTCCTCGACTCTCAAGGCAGACATCAGATGTGCGGCGTGGAGGTCTCCACTCGCCTCACCCGCTATGAGGAAATACTTCATCCGGCGTCAGTCATCCTCCTCCCACGACTGCAGGTCGCGGACATACTGATAGGCAGTGACGTCAATCTTGCACGGCACCATCGTGGCGTAGCCTCGATCCAAGGTCGCCACATCCCAGCCCTTCTCGGCCGGCTCATTGAGCACCAGGTCGCCACTCAGCCAGAAGACATCCTTCCCCTGAGGGTTACGCTGCTTGATGAATTCGTTGTGGTACCTCCCATCCGCCTGACTGCAGACCCTCAGCCCCCTGACGCGAGGGATATTGGGCACATTGACATTAAGGTAGACCCCACGAGGCAGCCCCTCCTTGAGGATCCGCCGGCAGATGGCGCGCGCATAGCGACAGCAGGAGAGGTAGTCGCTCTCCTGCTTGCCATGGATAAGCGAGATGGCAAGGGAGGGAATGTCAAAGATGCAGCCCTCGATCGCAGCGCCAAGGGTGCCAGAGTAATTCACCGCAATGCCCTTATTGTCCCCGTGATTGATCCCCGCAATGACGATATCCGGCATCTCCGTCACGATGACATTGAGTGCCAGCTTGACGCAGTCGGCAGGCGTGCCGGTGCAGCTATAGACCGTCAGACCAGGCTCCGAGCGGACGAGGCTGTAGGTGATTGGGTTGCGAGTGGTGATGGCACTCGAGGAGCCACTCCGCGGCTCATCAGGAGCGACGACGATTACATCGCCCATATCACGGAGCGAGAGGGAGAGCTCCGTCAGCCCCTTGGCGAAGACGCCGTCGTCATTACTGACTAAGAAAAGTGGACGCTTGGCCATCAGAGCGTGGGGATAGAGAGAAGGGTCACCTCAAATATCAGGGTAGAGTATGCAGGGATAGACGAGCGAGAGGAGCCACCATAGGTATAGGCGCCGTAGCCCAGCTGCCAGGGGATCACCACCTCCCACGTCTCACCGACAGACATATGCTGGAGTGCCAGCTGCATCCCCCGGATGATCGACTCAGGTCGTCCGTTACCCTCCTGATGGTATATCCAGGACTTGACGATCTCGTCGGTCTCGAGCACCTCACCGCTGATCAGCTTGATGGTATACTTATACTCCACCTGACTATTCTGGAGCGGTCTCTGAGGCTTGGCTCCCTCCGGCAAGCCCTGGATCACCTTATAGTAAATGGCATAGGGCGACAGCTCGAAGGCAAGCTTCTTGTAGGAGGTATCAGCAGCGATATCCTCCACGTACTTCTCGTTCTTCACCCTATACTCCGACTTCGCCTCATCGGGAGCCGTCTGATCGCAGGCGGTGAGGAGACCGAGCGAGAGGCCGAGGGTAAGCGAGAGGAGGAGACCTTTTAGTATGGACTTCATATGCAAAAAAGGGGATCAGAGGTTCTTCAGGAGGGACTTCATACTGACCTTCTCGTCGATCAGTGCGTGCAGCTCCCGGATCGGGACACGCTTCTGCTCCATCGTGTCGCGGAAGCGGACGGTCACTGCCTCATCCGAAGGCGTATCATTATCAATAGTCACGCAGTAGGGCGTGCCGATGGCGTCGTGACGGCGGTAGCGCTTGCCGATGGAGTCCTTCTCATCGTAGACACAATTGAAGTCATAGCGCAGCTCCTTCATGACCGACTCAGCGATCTCAGGCAGACCGTCCTTAGCGACCAGCGGGAGCACAGCCACCTTGGTGGGCGCCAGTGCCGGTGGCAGCTTGAGCACCACTCTGGAGGAGCCATTCTCGAGCTCCTCCTCCACGTATGAGCCGCACATAATGCTGAGGAAGAGGCGATCCACACCTATGGAGGTCTCTACCACGTAGGGGACATAGCTATCACCCAGCTCCGGATCGTAGTACCGCAGCTTCTTGCCACTGTACTTCTCGTGCTGGCTGAGGTCAAAATTGGTCCGCGAGTGGACTCCCTCCACCTCGCTGAAGCCAAAGGGCATCTCAAACTCGATGTCCGTTGCAGCATTGGCGTAGTGCGCCAGCTTCTCGTGGTCATGGAAGCGGTACTTATCGTCCCCGAGACCGAGGTTCTTGTGCCACTTCATCCGCGCCGCCTTCCACTGCTCAAACCAGTCAATCTCCGTCCCGGGCTTCACGAAGTACTGCATCTCCATCTGCTCAAACTCGCGCATACGGAAGATAAACTGTCGTGCCACGATCTCGTTGCGGAACGCTTTACCGATCTGTGCGATACCGAAGGGGATCTTCATGCGACCCGTCTTCTGCACATTGAGGAAATTGACAAAGATCCCCTGCGCCGTCTCGGGTCGCAGGTAGACCGTCATCGTATCGTCCGAGGCGGAGCCCATCTGGGTGGAGAACATGAGGTTGAACTGCCGCACGTCTGTCCAGTTGCGTGAGCCGCTCACCGGGTCAGCGATCTCGCAGTCCAGGATCAGCTGATGAAGTCCCTCCAGATCACCACTCCCCGACACCTCGGCGTATCGGTCATAGACCTTCTTTCGCTCATCGAGTATGCGCTTCAGATTGACACTCGTCTCGCGATACTGCGCCTCATCAAAGCTGTCTCCGAAGCGCTTACGCGCCTTGGCGATATCCTTCTCGATCTTCCCATCCAGCTTGGCGATATAGTCCTCCACAAGGACGTCGGCACGGTACCGCTTCTTGGAGTCCTTATTGTCAATCATCGGGTCATTGAAGGCCGCCAAGTGACCCGACGCCTCCCAGATCCTCGGGTGCATAAAGATGGAGGAGTCCAGCCCTGCGATATTGTCGTGCAGGTGCGTCATGCTCTCCCACCAGTATCGCTTGATGTTATTCTTCAGCTCGATGCCATTCTGACCATAGTCATAGACGGCACTGAGACCATCGTAGATCTCGGAGGAGGGGAAGACAAAGCCATACTCCTTGCAGTGACTGATGATTGTCTTGAAGAGCGTCTCGTTATTCTCAGACATATTGTATGGAAAATCAATTATTTCGCTTACAGGGACGACCCCGGAGGTCATCTACGCAAAGGTAATCAAAATGTACGCACTATCCCCTTAAAAAGTCAGCGGACACCGAGGAGCTTATGCTGCTGGAGAGAGAGACGCCACTGCGGATGGGCCAGCACATAGGCGACGGTCTCAGCGATGATCTCACGATTGCGCACCGGGTCGCCCACGTCGCAGGGCTGGAGGAGGTAGTGGTCGGCGTGGATGCCGTAGTCACTCACCTCATGCGCCCCGTCATAGATCACCTTGAGCTCATCGACCCGCGCGAGGACCACACGACCCTTTGTCCCCACGTAGGCGAGCTTAGGCGAGCAGGTGATCCAGTCCACCCCAGTGGGGAGCGGATGGGTGCCATTGGTCTCCACGGCGACACGCTTGCCGAGCGCCCGGAGTCCCTCTACAAGGGACTCCGTCAGCTGCAGAGATGGCTCTCCACCGGTGACGACAACGAGCGGGGCGGGGTATGAGCCGACCTCCGTGAGGATCTCAGCCTCCGTCATCTCGGTGCCGTGCCGGAAGTCTGTGTCACAAAAGTCACAGGCTAAGTTGCAGCCCGAGAAGCGGAGGAAGACCGCCGGAGTACCGGCCTGCACGCCCTCTCCTTGCAGGGAGTAAAAGATCTCGCAGACCCTCATAGGCCGGCGTCATGCTCATCGATGGTATAGAGTGCGGTATTATTCTCCGACTCACACACCTTAGCCTTGTAGCAATTGGGGATCTGCTCCACACACCAGCGGGCAATATTCTCCGCTGTGGGGTTGAAGGGCAGGAGCTCATTGAAGTCCCCATGGTCGAGATAGGCGTGGATCCGTTCCTTGATGACATTGAAGTCCACCACCATACCCTCAGCATTGAGCTCCTCAGAGCGGCAATAGATCGTGATGATCCAGTTGTGCCCATGCACTCGGCTGCACTTGCTGGGATAGGGAAGCTCCAGATGGTGGCATCCAGCGACCTCAAGTCTCTTAGCGATATAGTACATAATATTATATAGTGCCTTCTTATAAAAAGGGATTGAGTGGACCTGTGCTGATTGCCCCGATGACAAGGACCGATCAATGGGCGGTCGGGACGGGGAATACATATCGGGAGAGCGAACTCTCATACCTATCCGTGGTGGAGTCTCGATAAGCCCCCGACACAGTAGGGCGCAAAGATCCGTATCTTTCTTATTTCCTTATGCAAAGATACTGATTTTACACGCCCCCCTCGCTTCGCCCCACCCTCCGAGCAGTAATGACGCATATAAGGACCACCAAATAGCGACACTACTATGCCCGAGCGTGCACACGATGCCCCTGTCCCTTGTGGGACATCAGGTGGATTACACCGGGCTAACAGCCTCGGCATCAGGCTCCATTCTTTTACCGATATTAGAGACGACTAATATCGGTATTAGTATTTTCTTTTACCGGTATTAGTGATCTCTAATACCGATATTAGATCAAGGGCTCGTGATCTTACACCTCTCTGCTTAGCAGTTCGTCATCCACGGGCTGTGGCAATGTATCGGGAAAAGTGTATATTTGTCTTGGTCTAGTTAGGACTACAACTGAACTTTAACGACAAATAGAGACATTTCATTATGAAGAAGTACGAGTGCACAGTCTGTGGCTGGGTCTATGATCCCGAGGTAGGTGATCCTGACGGTGGTATCGAGCCGGGAACAGCCTTTGAGGATATCCCGGAGGATTGGGTATGTCCCCTCTGCGGAGCCACTAAGGATGACTTTGAGCTGGTCGAGGAGTAATCTCCACTCCCTAAGACCTTTGCGATAGACCAAAGCTAAGAGATATAGCTATCAGGACCTCTCCCGAGGTCTCCATAAACGAACTAAGGGACCGATGCGGTGTGTGATCCGCATCGGTCCCTTAGCTTGGATTTTACCCCACCCCTTACCTCTTCGGGATCAGCATCGCCATCGCCACGAGTAGGTCAAAAAAGACGATCTTGATGGATGCATTTTGCATCAGCTCCCTCCGTGCTGCCGAGAGATCCTCCATCAGCGGGGGGTAGGAGCTCAGGGGGACGGCAGTGGCAACGCTCCGGATCCTGTCGCGAATGGCAAGCCTGGTGTAGACGATCTCCTCCGTCCCGTAGCTCAGTGCCAGCATCTCCCTGAGGATCCGGTCCGTCGCATCGATTAGCGAGATCACCTCAGGACGACTCAGGGTGGCTGCCTGGTCGGCAAACTCTCGGTAGGCCCTTGGGGTCCGCTTCATCGCTGTCTCCATAAGCCCAAGTGCTAGGTCGATCGCCTTATCCTGCGCCTTGCCCTCAAGAAGTCGCATGGCACGCAGGAGGTTGCCCCGTGCGAGGTGACCTGCCTCATACGCCTGCTCGGGAGAGGCACCACACTCGCTGACGAGATAGTCCACGAGACAGGTCTCCTCGATCGGTGGGACATCGATCCGCTGGAAGCGACTCAGGATCGTCTCGAGTAGCCTCGAGGGATCGTGAGAGACGGCGAGGAAGATGACCCCCACCGGGGGCTCCTCGAGGAGCTTGAGCAACTTATTGGCCGTGTCCTCCCGCATCGTCTCCGGCTGCCATATGAGGACCACCTGATGGGTGCTCTTGAAGGAGCGAAGTGACGTGATGTGGATCAGGTGATCAGCCTCTGAGACAAAGATATGTGGCTGCTTATTCCCTCCCCTGAGGAGAGTCCTCCAGTCCTCCGGACCAAACCGCCGCTCCTCCCTGAGGAGCGTGGCAAAGTCCTCCCGGAGATCCTCCGAGGTGACCTCGCGGGAGTCGCCTTTGATCACCGGATAGCAGAGGTAGAGGTCGGGGTGCTCCCAGAGATCCATCTGCCGGCAGGACTCGCAGTGCCCACAAGCATCCGCCCCGGGCTGCTCACACAGTATGTGACGAGCAAAGGCTATCGCTAGGGGGAGTGCCTCACCACCCTCATCTCCGCAGAAGAGGAGGGCGTGCGGTATCGCATCTCTCAGCCGGATCGAGGAGAGCTGATCTATCAGCGAGGGGTCGGCAAGAGTAGCCGCATAGTCCGGAAGGAGATGGTCGGCCATATCGGGATCAGCCTCTCGGACGCTCTACTGCCCCACTGAAGGTATTGGTGGGATGAGCAGACTCGGGAGAGTCGAAGTACTTCATAAACTGAGAGCGTGCGAGGAAATTGGCCTTATCTACCTGCTTGGCAGCCAGGCGACCGGTCATCTCAGTGATGCTCTCATACTTATGCTCCTCCATCCAGCTCTTCACCTCGTCAAGAGACTCGGTGATGGCCTGCTCCTTTTTCCCATAGAGGATGGATGCCATCTGGATGGCGTTGGCACCGGCAAGGACTCCCTTGACGACGTCTTTGCCATTTCGCGCTCCGGAGGAGATAGAGATGGAGAGACCGGGAACGGCTCCCTGGACCAGTGCCGTGAAGCGAAGACCGTCGTAGAAGTCACTCGGGCTGCTGAAGACCGGTCCGGCAGAGAGACACTCAGCCGTCAGGTCCACATCGGGCATGTAAGACCTATTGAAGAGGACCACACCATCGGCCCCGACCATATGGAGGTCAGCGCAGAGGCGGATGAGGTTGCTGTAGTACTTGGAGATCTTGACGACCAAGGGCTTCTTGTACCCCGACTCCCGCAGCGTGGTGACCACCCTGAGGATGGCGCGCTCCGGCTCACCATAGTCCTGCGTCCGGTCTGTCTCTATGCGCATAACGTTGAGCTCAAGGCCATCGGCACCGGCATCAGAGAGACTCTTGGCATAGTCCACCCATCCCTCAGAGCTGGAGCAATTGACGCTGGCAAATACGGGGATGTCGACCGCTCTCTTGACGTCGCGCACCAGCTGCTCATGCTGGCGCATAGAGTGCTCCTCGGAGTACTCCCTGATGTAATTGTACGCCTCGGGGAAGTCATGAGACTGGGTATAGGTGTCGTCTGCCTCGCTCTGGATCTGCTCCTCAAAGATAGACTTGAGGATGACCGCACCGGCGCCTGCGTCGGCAAAGGCCTTGATCTTATCGACAGATGCGGTTAGACTGGAGCTTGCAGCGATGATGGGACTTTTCAGCTTTAGCCCGGCATAGGTGGTGGTTAGATCAACCATGGTATTGCTTGATTATCGTGATGAAATATAGACTGATGAAAATGCAGATCACCGGATTAGTAGTGGGTGATGATTGGCACATTGCCCTGACCCTTGGACTTCTTATTATTATCGGAGATCTTTTTGGAGGTTGAGGGGGCGGCAGCGGGGACCACTTTGCCCCCATTGCGCATAAAAGCCTCGACTCTCGGGATCTCCTCACGGATCGCCCGGATGCGGTTTTGGTCATTGGGGTGAGAGCTGATCACCTCGCTCTGATTGCCCCCTCCGCTGCGGCTGGCCATCTTGACCCAGAGATTGGGCGCATTGTGGTAGTCGTAGCCTGCAAGTGCCATGAGGTAGAGACCGATCTGGTCAGCCTCGTACTCCTGCTTGCGCGAGTAGGGAAGCTCGAAGATAAGCTTTCCTCCCACATTATATAGGATATTGCCAATCACCTGGGCGCCCGCCGAGCTGCCGGAGAGGATCTGCCCCAGCGCCTGACCTCCATACTGGCGGAGGATCGCCTGGGAGAGTCGCTCATTGGAGTGCTTAGCGACAGCGTGAGCCACCTCGTGAGCGATCACCGTGGCGAGCTCATCGTCAGTCTGTGCGACAGGGAGGATGCCCTCGTAGACGACGATCTTGCCGCCCGGCATACAGAAGGCATTGACTTGATTGGAGGCGATGAGATTAAACTCCCACCGGAAGTAGCGGATGTCCTCCGTATGCCCGATGGAGCGGAGGTACCGCTCAGTGGCTGAGGCGATGCGCTTTCCCATCTCGCGGGTACGCTGTGTCTGAGCCATGTCACGGCTCTTGGGTGCCTGGGAGATGAAGGATCGGTACTGCTGCTCACTGATGGCGACGACCTGGGCATCGGAGACGAGATTGATCTGACGCCGTCCGGTGAGCGGTACTAGCGTGCAACCGCTCACCAAGAGCGCGGTCATCAGGGTCGCCAGGAGGAGCCTATGGGGAAGGATTATTTTCATTGTATATGGACTTACTGATTTACTCCTTCAAAGATACACAATTATCGCCTTGTGCTGTCAGCCCTTTCGGTCGATCAGCACCGCCTTTGCCCCCACCTGAGGCTGATACATGGCTCGCGGGAGGAGGCTCATACTTCGCTCGATGAGATAGGTGCCGTAGCTCCTGAGATCGGGTAGCTGCTCCGTCTCCGAGGGGAGGATCGGCTTGCCGATGTAGACATCTATCACTTCGCCCTTCTTATTGAGGATCTCACGCGGGAGCATCAGGTCGCTGACGACGGGGATGTGGTTTTTCATGTAATAGAAAAGCCCGGAATTGTGCCCATCAAACATAATCGGAAATATCGGTCTCGATGCCCGCCTAAGGATCCGGAGGCTGGAGTTTTTCCACGGACTCTCCACCGGAAGCCCCCGCCTGAGTGAGAAGCGCCCCACTCCACCGGCGGGGAAGAGACCGAAGGGGTAACCGGCCTGAAACTCTCGGGCAAGCGCCCTAAGGCTCTTGACATTTACACTCGGGTCGTGAACATAGCGAGGATTGCTCTCCCGATTGGGCACCACAGGCACCCACATTTGCTCAAGAGATGAGATGTGTGAGAGGACGGAATTGACCAGCAACTTGTAGTCAGGGCGTATGTGTCCCACGATGTCCACAAGGATCAGCCCATCGATGCCACCAAAGGGGTGATTGGAGACAGTGAGGAACTGCCCCTCCCGCATTAGCTCGAGATTCTCCTCGCCGTGCACCCTATACGTGACGTCCACCAAGGGGTGTCGTAGCGCTGCACTGGCGTACTCGGGGCCGCTGAGGTGACAGAGGTCGGCATTGAGCCGGTTGATGGAGTTGACGCCAAGGATCCGCATGAGCCAGCGCCCGACACCACGGCCCACACCGGTCCGGAAAAATGGAACCATCTCCCCCAGATCCTCAATCGAGAGGACGTCGTTGCGCATGTCGTCTCTACTCATTGGTCAGCACATGATAGACATAATTGCACAAACCTAACAGAATATTATCACAACTCGCTAACATGAAAGGGGAAAATGGTCAAACCGCTGTCAAAGAAACTGAAATAAAGATAATTCCTATCCTGGTATCACTCCTTTGAGTAGATTTGTCTGCAAGCAATCACGAAGAAAACCTCAGATGCGTCACCTTAATATCCTGCCGCTCCTCATTGCTCTAACGACCTGCCTGAGCCTCACCTCGTGCGCTAGGAAGGCTTACTACGATATCAGCACCGGTGCCGATGTCGCTGATAGTGGCAACTATGTCGTGCGGTGGCAGGTCCGGCCCGGGATGAGAGGGGAAGTAGCCATCTATGCCTCCGATGATGCCGGCAGCTACCCGGTAGAGCCGACCAAGGTGGAGCCGATAGGCAAGGAGTGGGCCACATTCGCCACAGATGGGACAGTCTACTCGAGGCACTACTTCCTCCTCGTCTTTGACGACCGAGAGATGAGGGTCGCCGGTATGAGGGTGATACCGACAGAGGGCTTTGCCAACCTCCGTGACGCTGGTGGATATATGACCGACGAGGGGTACCAGATGCGATGGGGGCGACTTTACCGTGGCGGGCGCTACAGAGGGCTTACGCCGAGGGACAGCCTCGTGATCGGGTCCCTGGGGCTGAAGCACAATATCGTCCTCAGCGATGCCTACTCCTTCGTCTACCTCACCAATGGCATAGGGAATGTCGTCCAAAAGGACTTCGCCGCCAATACCCCGATCGACTACAAGTCCGTCCTGAAGCGGATCGATGAGGGAGATATGAGTAAGGAGGGGGTGATCCTCTTTATCCACGATACCTTCAATAGCTTAGCGTACGAGAATCCTGAGCAGCTCTCTGCCGCACTCCACTACCTCCTCGACCCCGATCACTACCCTGTGATGATCAGCGATGAGTGGGGAAAAGATCGAGCCGCCTTCCTGACTATGCTGGTCCAGTATAGCTTAGGTGTCTCCCGGTCGGACATCCTCTCGGACTACCTCCTGAGCAACGCCCTCCTGTCGGTGGAGAAGCTGGCGCCACAGGGCTTCCACGCCACGCCGGGGCGACAGGAGGCTCTGAGTGAGTTTTTCCGATGCCGACCAAGCGACCTCCTCTCGATCATAACCGACATCGAGAATAAGTACGGCACCATCGGTAACTACATGGATCAGGTGCTGGACTTCGATGAGAGCGACCGCATCAGGTTGAGGGAGCTCCTCCTCTACTAAGGGCAAGGGACAAAGCAAGAGGGACACCCTATCACGTGCAGCGATAGGGTGTCCCTTTGTGTATGTCTATCCCGACCCTCCGGGCGCATTGCCGGGGTCGTAGAGGGTTTACTTAAGCCGTACAGTGATCGGTGAGATCTCCTCAAAGGTGAGCTTATCCTCCCTCGCCAGCCAGCCGAGCGCAATGTGGACATCCCTCAGGGTGCCGATCTTCGTAGCACTCTTGATATCCTTATCGGTCATCGCCTTCTTGCTCTTGCGGAGCACCTCCCACACGAGACCGGCATTGGTACCGATCAGCTCTGTCATTTCATCCATAATTCGTCTGTTACACTTTAGTTACTAAGTCATTATACATCTTTTGATGCGCTAAAGATACCACAATTTCCAGAGTATGCCACAAGCCACCCGCCCCCTCAAAGGGTGACGCATTGGGGCGTTACAGCTAAGAAGCGGCTCCCCCTGCAAGGTGCGATCCCTCTGACCGGTTAGTCTCCTGATGCTCCTACATACCGAGGGGCGGAGCTTCAGAGGGATCATCGCTCCTTCGCCAGACATCGAGACACGAGGTGGCGAAGACCGCAGGAGACGCAATTTTGGTTTAGAGGAGACACGGGGAGACACGGAGAGACTCTGTGAGACAACCCCTCCCGGCTGGGGGGCTATATTTGCACCGCTGAAGCCTTTGGACAAGTGAGGTGATCGTCGCTCAGCCGAGGTGCTGGGGGCAGTCTCCGCTTCTCCTTCTACGTGCATTCTACGTCCTCTATAGGGCATTTCGCGCCGTAGGAAGGGGATCTTAGGAGCGCACTTTGATAGGGCTGATGGTGCTGACCGCAAAAGTCGATTCGTCTATGCACCCTCTCAATGAGCTGAATGGTTTTCTGTATCACTCAGTACCCCTCCCCCCCTCCACTCCCCAATCAGTTCGCCGAAGGGGGGACTAAAGCACCGGCAGTACTCTCATATGACGGGGATGGATCAAAAAAATCTCAGGCTGAGGGGCGGTGAAGCCGATCAGCCTGAGATTAGTCTATTAGCTAGAGACAGCGGTTAGGCCGTCAGGTGTGCGAGGATTACATCCACTTACCGGGCTCCTCCTCGACCTTCTTCTCCACATCAGAGGGAGCCTCAGCGACATCCTCCTCGGGTCTTGAGAAGTCCATGGCGAGATACCTCTGGTACTTGGTGTAGCGGTACTTGGCATCCTCGAGAGCAGCAGCGTAGAGCGCTTCAGCGTCCTCGGGGAAGAGTTTCTCGAGAGAGCGGTAGCGCACCTCACCCATGATGAAGTCGTGGAAGAGATCCCACTGTGGCTCCTTGGAGTCAAATTGGAAGGGGTTCTTGCCCTGCTCCTCCAGACGGGGGTCGTAGCGCCAGAGCTGCCAGTAGCCACACTCAACGGCGCGTCTCTCCTCATCTTGAGTCTTACCCATACCGGCACGGAGACCATGATTGATACAGGGGCAGTAGGCGATGATCAGTGAGGGACCATCAAACTCCTCAGCCTCGCGGATCGCCTTGAGCGCCTGAGCCTGGTTGGCTCCCATGGCGATCTGAGCGACGTAGACATAGCCGTAGCCGGCAGTCATCATGCCTAGGTCCTTCTTGCGGAAGCGGCGACCATTGGCAGAGAACTGTGCCACAGCGGCACGCGGGGTAGACTTGGAGCTCTGACCACCGGTATTGGAGTAGACCTCCGTATCGATGACGAGGACATTGACGTCCGGTGCCTGTGCCAGCACGTGGTCGAGACCACCGTAGCCGATATCGTAAGCCCAGCCGTCACCACCGATGATCCAGTGAGACTTCTTGGTGATGTAGTGACGGAGATCGTCGATGAGACGACCACCCTCGGTAGCATCATTCTCTACCAGAGCACGGATCTCATCAGAGAGCTCACGGCAAGCCTTGGCATCGTCGTACTTCTCGATCCACTCCTTGAGGAGCTCCTTAGTCTTCTCCTGACCGATCTCGATCTTACCATCGACGACATCCTGCGCGATGGTGAGGAGGCGCTCGCGGAGCTTCTTATTGGCGAGGTACATACCATAGCCATACTCTGCATTGTCCTCAAAGAGGGAATTGGCCCACGCAGGACCGTGACCCTTCTCATTGGTCGTGTAGGGCGTCTCAGGAGCAGATGCGGAGTAAATAGAGGAGCAGCCGGTGGTATTGGCCACTACCTGACGATCACCATAGAGCTGAGAGATCAGCTTGACGTAGGGCGTCTCACCGCAGCCGGCGCAGGCACCGGAGAACTCGAAGAGAGGCTGAGCAAACTGAGAATTCTTCACGCTCTTGCTGACATCAACGAGGTGAGCCTTATTGGTCACCTTCTGAGCAGAGTAGAGCCACAGCGGATCCTGCTCCTCCTGGGTGTGAAGCAGCTCCATGGTGAGTGCCTTCTCGCCCTTCTTGCCGGGGCAGACATCAGCACAGTTACCGCAGCCGAGACAGTCGAGGACGTCGACCTGGATGCGGAAGCCCATGCCCTTGAACTCCTTACCGATGGCAGGCTTGGTCACGTAGCCCTCGGGAGCATTCTCCATCTCTTTCTCATCGAGGATGAAGGGGCGGATGGTAGCGTGAGGACAGACGTAGGCACACTGGTTACACTGGATACAATTCTCCTCGTGCCACATCGGGACACTGACAGCGACACCGGGACGCATCACGCGGGTGGTCCCGGGCTGCCAGGTACCGTCCTCAAGGCCGGTGAAGACACTTACAGGCAGGTCATCACCCTCCTGAGCGTGCATCTTCTTGACGATGGCGGAGACGAAAGGCGTATCGTACTCGTACTCCTGCTCAGCATCGTCGGCGCAGTCTGCCCACTCAGCGGGCACGGGTACCTCGATGACATCAGCACCGGCATCGACGGCCTGATAGTTCATATTGACGATCTTCTCGCCCTTGTGTCCGTAGCTCTTGACGATGAATTTCTTCATCTGCTCGACAGCGAGATCGTAGGGGATGACGTTGGCGATCTTGAAGAAAGCGGACTGGAGGATTGTATTGGTGCGGTTGCCGAGACCAATCTCAGAGGCGATCTTAGTCGCATTGATGATATAGAGGTGGCAGCCGTTCTTCGCGAGGTATCTCTTGAGGCGACCGGGGAGGTTCTCACCGAGATCCTCCGGCTCCCAGATGGAGTTGAGGAGGAGTGAGCCACCCTTACGGAGACCCTTCGTGATATTGAAGCGGTGCAGGTATGCCGGCTCGTGGCAGGCTACGAAGTGCGGGTGATTGACGTAGTAAGTGGAGCGGATGGGGCTGTCACCGAAGCGGAGGTGAGAGCAGGTAAAGCCTCCGGACTTACGAGAGTCGTACTCGAAGTAAGCCTGGCAGTACTTGTTGGTATTCTCACCGATGATCTTGACAGAGTTCTTATTGGCACCCACGGTACCGTCAGATCCACGACCGTAGAACTTCGCCTCGAAGGCATCTGTAGCCACGTCGAAGTGGTCTGTGAGCGGAAGTGAGGTGAAGGTGACGTCATCCACGATACCGAGGGTGAAGTGATCCTTCGGCATCTTCATGCGGAGGTTCTCAAAGACAGCAGCAAACTGCTCCGGGGTCACGTCCTTAGAGGAGAGACCATAGCGGCCACCGACAACGGTCGGGTGCTCCTCCATACCGTAGAGAGCGTTCTTCACGTCGAGGTAAAGAGGCTCACCGGCGCTACCGGGTTCCTTGGTGCGGTCGAGGACAGCGACATGCTTCACGGTCTTGGGCATTGCCTCGAGGAAGTGCTCCACGCTGAAGGGACGGAAGAGGTGGACCTTGATCATACCGACCTTGCGGCCCTCGGCATTGAGCTTGTCGATCACCTCCTCAGCGGTCTCACAGGCAGAGCCCATGCAGATCACGATATCCTCAGCATCCTCAGCACCGTAGTAGTCGAAGAGGTGGTAGTGACGACCGGTGATCTTGCCCAGCTCGTCCATATAGTGCTGTACGGTCTCTGGGACAGCGTTGTAGAAGGGATTAGATGACTCACGCTCCTGGAAGTAGATATCCCCATTCTGCGCCGTACCACGGGTCACCGGAGCATCAGGGGTGAGCGCACGGTGGCGGAACTCCTTGATCGCCTCGAGGTCAACGAGGGGACGGAGGTCCTCCATATCGATCTCCTCGATCTTCTGGATCTCGTGAGAGGTGCGGAAGCCATCGAAGAAGTGGAGGAAGGGCACACGTCCGTGGATCGCAGAGAGGTGCGCTACAGCAGCCATATCCTGAGCCTCCTGCACGGAGTTGCTGCAGAGCATGGCAAAGCCGGTGGCACGGCAGGCCATCACGTCCTGGTGATCACCAAAGATCGAGAGGGCATGACCGGCGATGGCACGTGCAGCAATGTGGAAGACGCCGGGGAGGAGCTCTCCGGAGATCTTGTACATATTAGGGATCATCAGGAGGAGACCCTGAGATGCAGTAAAGGTGGTCGTCAGCGCACCAGCCTGCAGAGAGCCGTGGACGGTACCGGCGGCACCGGCCTCACTCTGCATCTCCTGGACACGGACGGTGTCGCCGAAGAGGTTTTTACGCCCATTGGCTGCCCACTTGTCCACAACCTCTGCCATCGTAGAGGAGGGAGTGATGGGGTAGATGGCGGCCAGCTCCGAGAACATATACGCGATATGCGACGTAGCGGTGTTGCCATCACAGGTCATGAATTTCTTTTCTTTACTCATATATAAGTATACTAAAGCGTGAAGTAATTTAGTTCTTCTTTTCTCTTAAAAGGTCAATAGAGGAAGCCGAAGAGCCAGATAGGCAGACAGTTGTCATGCCCCACCAGCAGGTTGCTGAAGGTGTAGGTCACCTCGCTCTTGAAGCGACTCGTCTTACCATCGACGCAGGCAAAGAGATGCTCTCCATCGACGATAAAGTCCGCACCGGGCTTCTCGGGGACGTTGACCTGATAGCCGGCGTTCTCAAATTGTGAGAGGAGGAAGGTCTTGAGTCGCATACAGGTCGACTGCCGATGTGGATACATCACTCCGGCGATATTGGTGTCGTTGGGGAAGATCTGATCGGGCTTCTTCGGGTACTCGTTGCCCTCCTTATAGATCGTGCGGATCAGCTCCGCATCGTCAAGATACTTGAGGTAATTGGCTATGGTGGCTCGGCTGGCTCCGATACTGCGAGCAAATCGGGTCACATTGGCCGTCGGCTTATCCTGCGTGCAGATCTGGAAGAGCAACTCCCGCATCTTGGGCAGGTAAGAGATATCGACCTGATGGACGTAGACCACATCCACCTCCAGCATCATATTGATATTCTTCGTCAGCTTGGCCGAGGAGAGTGGGTTGTCCTCTACCGGCGGGTAATAGCCCTCGGTGAGGTAGAGCTCAAAGTCCTCCTTCGGCTTCACTTGATTCATCACTTCAGCAGCGATCTCCTCGTGCCGCTCCATCAGGTCTTTGAGCGGGTACGCCTTGAGGTGGAGGCCATACTTTATATTGAGGTATTGGCGGAAGGAGAAGCCCTGTAGGTTGATGATCCGCACCCTACCCTGCAGCTCCGGACCCAGCTCCTCCTCGGTCACGACGCTCGAGGTACTGAAGATCACCCGCAGGTTGGGCATATCCATATAGATCCGGTAGAGATCGTCTCGCCACTTGGCGTACTTGTAGATCTGATCCACAAGGAGGATCTTGCCCCCCTCCTCTTGGTAAAACTTCCTCGCAAAGTCGTAGAGCGAGTGTCCCGCAAAGAAGAGGTAATTCATCGTCACATACTGGATCTGATCAGGCCGTGCGGTGATGTTGCGGATAGCATAGGTAAGCAGGAAGATCGTCTTGCCAATGCCGCGCGCACCGCGCACAGCGACCAGACGATCCGATGAGCTGATACTACTGATCAGGGACTTGCGGTCGCTCTCCTGATGTGCAGTCAGCATCCGATTGTATATCTTCCTAAAGCTCTGCATGCTAAAACGTCGTGACGGCCTCCCCGATTAAGTAGGGACACCTCCCGAAGTCATCCCAAGTATGATGGTGGCTTCGATGGTTCAAAAGTAGGAAGAATTATCCTATTTTGCAAACCTTGCGTTACAATTACGGACGAAAATTTCACCCATTTGCGCTGGCTACCTATCATAATCAAAGACTAATCTAGCGGCTCCTCCCGCCAGACGCCGTCGGTGGAGCGTACGAGGTGGACCACCTCACCATATGCGATCTTGCGGGCAAAGGACTCATCGATCGTGTAGCCGAGGAGACGGACGAGGAAGATCCGTATCACCCCGGCATGTGTCACCAGCACCGGTGGGCGATCGTAGTCGGGGAGGTAGTCGATGAAGTCCTGCACCCGTCGAGTCATCCCGGGGTACGACTCACCAGCAGGCGGGGCGGTGTGCATGTAGTCGGCAAACCACGCCTCGCTCTCCTTTCGCTCATAGACCGACTGCCAGGGGACCAGCTCCCACTTGCCAAAGGCCAGCTCTGTGAGTCGGGCATCAATGGTGATCGTGTCAGTAAGCGTCTTAGCCAAGAGTCGGCAGCGTAGGAGCGGACTGCTGTAGACGCGCCCATAGCCGGTGCCGGCGAGGGTGGCAACGACCTTGGCAGCCTCCTCCGGGAAGGTCTTCGCCACCGAGACATCGGCTCTGCCGTAGCAGATGCCACTCGGTGTGGCAGTATGCGTATGGCGGACGAGATAGAGCTCCATCACGCCAGCCGCTCCACGGCGAGGAGGGCGATGAGACAGCCCATCTCGCACATCTGCTCCAGCGCTCCCAGCACATCCCCCGTGTAGCCTCCGATACGCGCCTTACTGAGTCGGTGGACAAAGAGGAAGAGCAGTGCATAGACCACGACCACAGCCAGAGCCTGCACCCACCCAAGCGCCAGCAGCGCCACGAGACCGGTGGCGACCCCTACCGCAATGGAGCCGTCAGAGGTGACGTAAGACTCTCGGCTGAGCTTACTATTCTCCCGCCGGGCATAGACAGAGAAGTGCATCATCAGCAGCGGCACCGATCGCGCACTGCAGCACATCACGACCATAGCCGGGATCGGACTGGTGAGTGCAGAGAGGCAGCAGACCTTGAGCAGCAGCTGCATCACCGTGCCGATCATGCCAAAGGCTCCGGCATGACTGTCCTTCATAATCTCCAGCACCCGCTCTCTGCTCGTCCCGCCACCAAATCCGTCTAAGAAGTCGGAGAACCCGTCCTCGTGGAAGGCTCCCGTCACTATAATCATCGTGGAGAGCGCCAGCACGGACGAGACAGAAGGAGGTAGCTGAAGGAGGAAAAAGGCTAGCGCATGGACCGCCGCCCCACACCCTCCGATGAGAGCCCCCACGAGGGGCATATAGCGGGCCGCCTCATGGGCCGTCTCCGCATCGAAGTGTACCTGTCCCACCGGAAGGCGGGTGTAGCACATCACCGCCGCCTTCAGGAGATTCCACTCACTCCTCAGACCCATGGCCATAGATACTATCGGGATTGTCCTCGTAGCAATTCTCCAGCTGTCGCTCGTCAAAGGAGGCCATCTCATTGAGGAAAGCGACAGCCGACTGGACGATCGGATAGGCGACCACGGCTCCGGTACCCTCACCGAGTCGCATGCCGAGTCGGAGGATCGGCTCCCCTCCGAGGTAGTCGAGCAGCAGCCGATGCCCACCCTCATCGGAGACATGACCGTAGAGAACGCACTCCTTAGTGCCGGGGGCAAGGGCCTCAGCAGCGATGACAGCCGCCGTAGCGATGAAGCCGTCGCAGAGGATGACCATCCGCAGCCGAGCCGCCTCTATCATCCCACCCACCATCATCGCTATCTCGTACCCGCCGTAGGTAGCTAGGATCTCAAGTGGTGTCTCCGGATGATGAGCCTCCACGGCACGCTTCAGCGTCTGGTACTTATGCTCCAGATGTGCATCGTCGAGGCCGGTACCCCGCCCCACAAGCCGGTCGAGCGGGATGCCGGAGTAGAGGTGAGCCAGCACAGCGGAGGAGGAGGTATTGCCGATCCCCATCTCACCGAAGCCGATCACATTGCAGTCCTTGTAGTACTCCTCCCGCACGCAGGCTGCCCCGGTCTCGAGCGCCCTCCGACACTCCTCGATCGTCATCGCCGGCTCGTAGAGGAAGTTTCGCGTCCCATACCCTACCTTCCTCGGCTCTACACCATACTCCTCAGGGAAGTCCCGATCCACACCGGCATCGATGACGCGGAGGTGGAAGTGGTACTGCCGACAGAAGACGGTGATTGCCGCATTCCCTCTCTGGAAGGTGCAACCACACTTGTAGGTGAAGTCCTTGGGTGAGAGACTCACCCGCTCATCCGCTATCCCGTGATCGCCACAGAAGAGGAGGAGTGCCGGTCGTCTCAGCTCCGGCGTAAGGGTGTCCTGGATCAGGCAGACCTGACGAGCTATCGTCTCAAGCTGTCCAAGCGAACCGATGATCTTCGATCGCGTGTCGATCTTGTGCTGTATTTCTTCTACTGTTACCATATACTACTTTAGTCTCATGGCTATACCTGAAACCATAAAGAAAGCCTCATCGGCTGATGCGGCTATATGCTGATTGACCCACCCCTGGAGGTCGACAAAGTGACGCGCACTCTCCGAGGAAGCGTGGAGCCCCATACCGAGCTCATTGGAGACGACGATGAGGGTCATCTCCCGAGCGATGAAGCGATCCCACTCCGCTGTGGCAGCCCTGAGGGTCTCGTCCATATCATAGCCATGCTCGTCGTAGAGATTAGTGAGCCAAAGGGTGACGCAGTCCATCAGCACCACCCGCCCCGTGAGGTCGTGGTCGCTCAGGCGAAGTGGCTCCTCCACCGTCGTCCACTGCTCCCCGCGGTCCCGCCGGTGGCGCTCCACCCGCCGCGCAAAGTCCTCATCCATGATCCGTGCCGTGGCGAGGTAGATCGGACGATCGGATAGAGACTCTGCCAGCGACTGCGCATAATGACTCTTACCGGAGCGAGCTCCTCCGGTAACATAGATAATCTTATGCTCCATTGATCAGAGGAAGTTCATTAAGGCGATGAGGATAAGGAGAAGCGCCATCAGCCCAGTGATCAGCCAAAACTGCTTGGAGGCGCTCCGACTCTTCCTACTCTTCCCCACGGTATAGACGCTGTCGGTCTGATCAGACGCCGGTAGATAGCCGGCCTCCCGGAGGATGCGAAGTGCTCTCTCCTCCTCCATCGCTGGGACCATGAGCGAGACGCCACCGGTCAAGCCCTGCACCCGCCCGAAGACCTGTGTCCCCGTCTCTCCGGAGACGGACACCATGATATTCTCTGACTGGAGGAGCGTCTCAGCCAGCCGTACCTCCTCGAGGTTGAGAGAGTTAAAGACCTCAACAAAGGCTTCCCCCTTATTATCCCTTTCCATAATAGTCACTCTGTCTCTTGCGTACGGAGACCATCTCCATACCCCACAAAGTTCGCTTTTTTCCCCCGCCGAGCCAAGTCTCATCGGCCGAGCAAAAAGGCACCACCCACGCCAAGAAAAAAAACTACTGCGCCCCTCGTAAGTCACTTCTGCCCCATAAAACGATCTTCCCGCAGTTGCTCCAGCCGCTTGCGGGCATAGAGGACCCTCGGGGAGGGCTTTCGTCCGGGATCACTCCGCAGCTCAAGGTACGTCTCCAGAGCCTTCATCTCGGCAGCGTCATCTCCTAGCTCCCTATACGTCAGAGACTGCCTGTATGGGATGTCCGGCAGGTCGGGGGCAAAGCGACCGAGGTCTCTGAGATGGCGGAGTGAGGAGCGATATGCCCCTCGGAGGAAATCCGTCTCTGCCATCAGGTCGTGGTAGCTCTTGAGTACCTGGATCCGCAGTGGGGTCCGCTCCATGAGGGAGTCCACCTTGGCGAGGTAGAGTGCTGACTCGGTCGGATCCTTCTGCTGTACATAAATGGTAGCGAGGTCGATCATCGGGAAGGGATTGGCCTCCTCGGAGATCTTTATTGCCTCCTTCAGCACCGGGATCGCCTGCTCGAGGGAGTCCTGCTGCATGAGCGACTGACCGTGGTAGTAGACCGTATTCATGCTCCTATCCCCGGCATGGTAGAGGGTGTCAAAGTCGGCATAGGCCTCATCGTAGTAGCCGGCACCATAACTGACTGCTGCACGACGCTGCCTCACGGGGCGGTTGTCAGGATACTCGTAGAGGAAATTATTCATCATCGTCAGACCGAGGAAACCGACTCCCTGCTGCTCATAGAGATCGGAGAGCCTGAGAATATTGACGATATTATACGGGGAGAGCTCCTTGATCTCCTCACGGACAGTGATGGCGGAGTCCGGCTGCTGCATACTCTCGTAGATCCCCGCCAGCAGTTGCTTGTCGATCACAGAGCCCTCCTCCGTCGCCAGAGGCAGGATCAGCGCCTTCGCCTCCTCGTATCGGGCAAAGGAGGTGAGGACGCGGGTCTCCTGACGGAGCATCACGGGGCTCTTGAGGCTGTCGGGGCGACTCTCCAGCAGCTCCAGAGCGCGGTAGTACAGCCCCTCATCGATCAGTCGCTGCACCTCCGACTCGGATAAGTCAGTCTGAGCCACCGCCATCAGCGGCATCGCACACAAAAGCAGCCAAAGCAGTGCCTTGCGATGGATAATGTGCCGGATCACTAAGTTCTCCATACGGTATTCCTTTTATCATAATTCTTCCCTCGGCACAAGATACAAAAAGAACCACTACCAAGTCTCTCGACTCGATAGCGGCACGATGGTGGACCCTGTAGGATTCGAACCTACGACCCTCTGTTTGTAAGACAGACGCTCTAAACCAACTGAGCTAAGGATCCGAGTGCACCCGACCGGCTCCTCTCCAGCCGAATGCTCCGCAAAGGTACGAAATTTTATGGATCTCGCAACCCCCCACCCACCCCGCCATACCGCTGAGACGACAATGGGAGAAAAGTGGTACATTAGCAGGCAGAAAGCTTTTGTATACTCGCAGAAGCACCACTTACCACTCACTTAAGACCATGAAGAAATCGCTTATCATTGCGCTCACAGTGGCGCTCCTCACCTCCCTGTCAGCCCTCTCTTACGCCTGTACCACAGCCGTCTTCTCCGGCAAGTCGACCCTGACCGGTCGCCCGATGCTTTGGAAGGTGCGGGACACCGACTTTTACCACAATTATGTCTCTCGCCATCAGTCCCCTAAGGGCTGGTGGTACATCGGCATCTCCAACGTCGAGGACAAGAAGGGCGAGCAGATCTGGAGCGGACACAACGAGCGGGGCTTCGGGATCATGAATAGCGCCTCCTTCAATGTCAATAAGGACGACCCCGCCTACATTGCCGACCGAGAGGGCTATGTGATGCGCCGAGCGCTGGAGGAGTGCGAGACACTCAAGGACTTTGAGCAGCTCCTCGATGCTATGGTCAAGCCGATGGGCCTGGCCGCACACTTTGGCGTCATCGATGCCCACGGCGGGGCTGCGATCTACGAGGTCAATAACTATACATGGACGAAGGAGGATGCCAATACTGCACCCGGGGGATACATCGTCCGCTCCAATTACTCTGAGACCGGTGAGCAGGACCGCGGCCTTGGCTACGTGCGTGCCTGCTCAGCGAGAGAGCTGCTCTCCGAGCTGGATGGTCCGGTGACGATCGACTACATCACCAATACTCTCTCCCGCTCCCTCTACAACTCTCAGCTGGGGATCGATTATGGGACCGAGTATCTGAGGCACGATGGCTTCGCCAAGGGCTTCATCCTCACCGATGACCTGATGGCACGCTACGACTCCGCCTCCGTCACGATCACTGAGGGTGTCTCTCCGGGTGAGGACCCGACCGATGCCACCTCCTGGATACAGGTGGGGCAGCCCTACATCTGCCCGCTGGTGCCGGTATGGGCTTGGGCGGAAGTGCCCGCTGAGCTTGCCCTCCCTCAGGAGGAGGACCCAATGGGCACGGTAGCTGAGCTGGTGCTAGAGATCAAGAAGGAGCTCTTCCCACTCCATACCGTGGAGCAGACCCGCTATCTCTACCTCCCGGTGATCATCAATAAGCAGGGCACCGGGCTGATGCAGCGCATACAGTCTCTCGAGCAAGAGGCACTCCCCGCCATCCGCACCACCGAGAGCCCGGAGGAGCGCGAGAGGCTCACCGGAGCCTACTTGGAGCGCTGCACCGCCCTACTCCGCTCGACACTCGAGGCAAATCCCGCGCCTAAGACGAGTAGGTAACGATTCGCTCACAAGTGGAGCAAGTGCTTTTGTCAAGGGGCTGGCAAGAGACCTTCAATAGCTCTTTTTGGGGGCTCAAAGATAGGCAAAACAATAAGCAAGTGGGGCTGTTTACCCCAAGATAAAGAAATCCAGCGCCGAATGCCTATGGTCAGAAAGTTTTTTATTACTATCTTTGACCCGTCAAGGGAAATCTTAAAATTATCATGACGGCAGAAGAATTCAAGAATAGGTTTAACTCCTCAACGAAGAGCCTTCGCTACAAGCGGAGGATCATAGAGCACATCATCGACGAAGGACCGGACACCCTCCCCTCACTCTCCAAGAAGCTGGAGCTGAGCGTACCGACGACGAGCAAGTATGTCAATGAGATGATCGATGGAGGTCTCATGCGTAGCTACGGCAAGCTGGAGACCTCCGGCGGGCGGCATCCTTACCTCTTTGGGCTTGACCCCTCCAATGTCTACTTCCTCGGGGTGGACTTCACCCAGGGGAAGATGCATATGATGATGATGGACTTCTGCGGCGATCAGGTGCAGGAGGTGATGGACATTCCCTTTAAGTTTGAAAACACGCCCGAGTGTCTCGATGAGATCTGCCACAGGATCGATCACTACATCGATCACGAGTGTACGGTAAAGCGACAGAATGTCGTCTCCATCGGGCTCAATCTCTTTGGGCGCATCAATCCTGAGACCGGATGCAGCTATACCTACTTCAATTTCAGCGAGAGACCTCTCGGTGAACTCCTGACGGAGCACTTCTGCATCCCCGTCTGGGTCGACAACGACTCACGTGCCTGCGCTTACGGAGAGTATATGACCCATATCCGCGAGGAGGGACGAAACATACTCTTCATCAATGTCACCTGGGGTCTCGGTCTCGGTATCATCATCGACGGCAAGCCCTACGCCGGCAAGTCCGGCTTCAGTGGTGAGTTGGGGCACATCCACGCTTTTGAGAACGAAGTGCTGTGCCACTGCGGGAAGAAGGGCTGTCTCGAGACCGAGGCGAGTGGTAGCGCAATGTACCGCAAGTTTCAGGAGCGTATCGC
Source organism: Porphyromonas sp. C0041D3 (assembly GCF_056590575.1). Lineage (NCBI taxonomy): Bacteria > Pseudomonadati > Bacteroidota > Bacteroidia > Bacteroidales > Porphyromonadaceae > Porphyromonas > Porphyromonas sp. C0041D3. Next base: position 36,945 of record NZ_JBWPWJ010000004.1, on the reverse strand, counting down.
TCAGGGAGACACCTCCACGCTCACCGCACCAGATGGCCCCTTCGGCATCACCAATCCCGAGGACGTCACGCTCGACCAGCTGATCGATGCGACCCAGAGGGAGGACATCCTCTGCATCGACATCCTCGAGGAGATCGGTAATAACCTCGGTATGCACATCGCCGGGCTGATCAACCTCTACAATCCCGACTTCGTCATCATCGGTGGACAGCTCGCCAATACGGGAGACTACTTCATGCAGCCGCTCAAGACAGCGATCCGCAAGTACTCGCTCAATATGGTGAGCCAGGACACCAAGCTGCGACGCTCACTACTGATGCGCTACGCCGGTGTCGTGGGTGCCTGTATGCTGGCGCGCAAGAAGTCGGTCGAGCACCTCACGGACACGGAGGAGGAAGAGGAGGCTTAAGTCACCACGCCACCCGCTCAGGGTGGCACATACAGCGAGACGAATAGTCTCTGCGAGAAGGAGGGAGAGCCACCCAAGCGGGCTCTTCCTCCTCTCTTTTTATCCGATTCACACCTCCACCGGGTGTGGGAGAAATCCTTTACCGATATTAGTGTGATCTAATATCGGTATTAGTGTTTTCTTTTATCGGTATTAGTGCAAGCTATACTCCTCAGCCGATGAAGCCGGTTTTTCACACTGTTTGTTTACGGCTATAGTATCTGACAACCATCGCCTTACAAGGTATGGCACAAAACTTATGGTGCGAGAGGATCAAGAGGGTGCGGGGGTAGACTTTTAGATATTCTTAGAAAAGGGGTAATTTTACCCTCCAAGAATAAGACTATGAGCAAGCTGACGCAATACATCGAGCTGACACTGGGAGAGCAGAGCAAGTTTGCCCTCCCGGGGCTGGGGACGTTCCGGATCGATCGTCTGCCGGCGCGCCTCGATAGGGCCAAGGGACTGATTTATCCACCGACGAAGCAGGTTCGCTTCAATCCCGGCAACGCAACCGATGACGGCATCCTCCGCCGTCGTTATCTGTCCGGGGAAGGCACCCCTGAGGAGCAGGCACAGGTCGCCGGCGAACGTCTGCGCGCCGACATCGAGGAGGTAGCCAAGGTGCTCGAGACAGGTGCTCCGGTGACCATCGGTCATCTGGGGATGCTGATCCGCGATCCGTGGCAGAGTGGTAAGATCACCTTCCGCAGCGATGGGGGCGCCCGAGGATTTGACTTGCCGGCCGTCACGCTTATGCTGAGAGATGGAGCAGGCACTGAGGGGATGGAGCAGGAGATCCGATCCACCTCGCGAGAGCCGGGGACCCAGGAGAGCTATCCGGCTGAGCCTGCCGAGGGAGCCTCTATCGCAGCGGCTCCATTCACGGTCACTTCGCCCGATCCTGACACAGAGGCAAGCTATTCGGCTGAGCCAGTCAAGGAGACCTCCATACCGGAGGCACAGACTCCGATGCCACCGGCTGAGCCTACTCCGGAGCCGGTCGCTGAGCCCCCTTTGATACCCACCCCATCCCATCCGACCAGCGAGACTACCCCGCAGCACGAGCGACCGAGAGAGAGCAAGAGCAAGGCGCTGCAGATCATCATAGGTTGCCTCATAGGGCTGGTGGTCCTTGGCGGGATCATTTTCCTCATCACCCGAGGAGGCAAGCCCGCCCAACAGCCTCTGCCTACGCCTGCACCCACGACACAGGAAGCCCCTGTAGTCAAGCCACAAGAGCCTGTTGCCAAGACCGTTACGCCGCAGCAAGAGACCTATAAGGGACTCCCGATCTATCGGCAGGGGGTGATCACCCCTCGGCACTACATCATCATCGCCAGCCTGATGACTGACAAGGAGATGGAGACTTACCTCAAGTCACACAAGATCCTCGAGACCTTCCCCGATGCAGGCATCCTGATGATGCGCAACGGGCAACGGAGGATCTTCTCCCACGTACTCAAGGACTCTGACCGTGCACTGGAGCAGATGAGGGAGGTACGGAAGGAGAGGGAGTATAGCCAGTCCTGGATCTATCTTGATAAATAACTACTGCGTATGAATAGGCAAGTATTAGCGACGATCGCCGTGATACTGGGTCTCCTCGGAGCGCTCTATTACATCTACGAGATGGTGACGGGGCCTGCACCATGGCACGACCACGTGTATATGGTGGCACTCTTTGCACTGATCTCCGTATTCAGCTATCCCAACGCCTGCTATGGTTCCTTCAACGAGGTTCACTCCATCTACCTGCTTGACCGGGCGTGGCGCGAAGCAGCAGCCGGCTACATCGTCATCGGGGTGCTATTAGTGGTGAGTCTCATCCTCCACTGCACCCAGTCACTCGACTACCTCCGGGAAGAGCTGGGCTCGCTCATCGTCCTCGCCGCCTTTGCCGGCAGCACCTACTACCGCTACCGCAAGCAGCACAAGCGCCTCCGGTAGGTTGTTAAAAAAAAAAGAGAGCCCCCCGCAAGTTTCGTGCTTGTGGGGGGCTCTCTTTTTATCCCCTAAGGTCAGAGGTAGCGTCCCTTACTCGGATCGTGATCCGGTGTTTCGCCAAAGGGCGCACACCAGAGGTCATCCAGTGCCTCCTGCTCCGAGATGCCGGCGGCGTCGCTCAGCTTCTCGACGAGGAGCTTCTCATCAGGTTTCAGCTTGGAGAGGTCGTGGGTATTCGTCTCGATATACTCGCCGGTATTGGCAAAGACGATGAAGGGGATCCCCTTCAGATTAATATCCACCACATCTGTAGCTCGCTGCTTGGACGTCATCCCGTAGAAGGGCGACGGGCGACCACCGACACCGCTAAACTTGCTGGACCTCGCATGGAGGAGTGTCAGTTGTAGCTCAAAGTGGCTCTCTGTCACGGAGAACTCCATAAAGCCCTTCAGCCCAATCGGATTGGAGATCCCGGTATACTTTGCCCCGTCGTATAGTGTCTTGTCCCATGGGTCGGTGTCGAAGTAGTAGTAGTACATATAGCGATAGTCACCATCGGCAAACTTCATAGCCGGGTCGCCAAACTTTGTGGGGCGAATATTGCGGGCGGTGAAGAAGAACTGGTGTCGCTTGTCCTCGCCGTTGGTGGCAAATTGCCCCGTGATCTCCTTCCCCTCCTTGTTGTACATCTTGATAAGGAGGCCATACTGGCGATCGGAGAGACCGGCATCTCTCCCGGCGATGAAGGTCCCGTCCGTCCAGTCTCTCTTGGCGGGATCGATGATGGAGGAGAGGTCGGGACTCTTCGCCCCTTCCTTGCCACCATAAACGATGAAGCGGTCGACGCCCTTGGGCGAGACTTGCCATCCATTGCCGGGGACCTCCTCGAGGATCATCACTTGCTCCCGTGTCAGGTACTTCACGCCCTTCTCCTGAGCTGTGGCGTGCACCTTATTGCCGTGGAAGTGGCAGTCAAAGAGGATCAGCTCGATCTTCTTCGGGTCATCGTGGTTCTTATTCTGTACCTCGTCGACCGGAGTACTGGGCTTGCAGGCTGCGAGACCAAGGGTCAGGAGTAGCAGGGCTATGAGCGTAGTGTAGATAGTTTTCTTCATGATATTAAAAGTGATAGGTCACGGCCAGTCGCACGTCCCTACCGAGATCGTGCGCATAGTACCGTGAGAGATTGGTGTATTCTTTATATTCCGTATTCAGCAGATTGGAGACGGAGAGCGCGATGCTGAGCGACTGCTCTCCGGTGAGTGGGATCATCGTACCCGCCTCGAGTCCGAGGAGATGGTAGGCCGGCGGAGCGTACGGGATCAGATCCTGCTCGGGATCGAAGCGCCGTTGCTTAGCCACATACTTATGCGACAGCCCGATCGTGGTCTCCCTCCAGAGGGGGAGCTTCACATCAAGCGTCTGAGTGAGGCGAAATGGGGGTATGAAGGGGAGATACCGACCGGTGGAGCGCTCGTTGCCGAGTACGACGCCCCCCAGTACACGGTACGAGATCCTGTCGGTGACCGACCAGCGGACCTCCGCATCCACCCCGCGGAGAAAGGCGGAGGTACTGCGGTAGCGGAAGAGGGGATAGGAGCCACTGAGGACCGAGAAAAAGTCTCCCGTCGGAGCCTTGTAGATATACCCACCAATCCACTGCAGGTACCCCTCAACCGATGCTCTAAGGGCGCTTGAGGAGTAGTCGATGGCGGCAATCCACTTTAGTGCCCTCTCGCTGCCCATGGTATCGTCCCCCTTGAGATACAGTCCTCCGGCGGCATCCAGTCCCTCGCTCCAGAGCTCCGCCACGTGGGGCGCCCGCCAGGCGCTACCGAGCTGCGTCGTCAGAGCGAGGGAGGGGAGGAGGTGATAGTGTGCCGCCGCCATGGCAGTGAGATTGAGATACCGCCGCTCGCCCCCATAGGGTCGCGAGTAGAGGTCGATGCCCTGGGCATTGAGGTACAGGGCGTCGATCCGTCCGCCCGCCTCGAGAGCCAGCCGCTCGGTCTGGTACTTCTGCACCCCGTAGAGCCCGCCGGAGAGGTGGACGTAATTGGGTATCAGGGGGACCACTCCCGTACCGGGCTGACTATAGTTATTGCTGTAGGTGACCCCGCTCCCCACCTCGCTCGACCAAGGACCATAGCTTTTTGACCAGGTGAGGTCGCCCTGGGCATTGTCAAGCGTCAGGCTGACGCTCGGGATGGAGGAGCGGTCCATACGGCGGAAGTGGTACTCCCGCTGACGGTCACGCTGGTAGGCGAGACATAGGGCAAGGGTCCCCAAGCGGTCACTGCGATACTCGCCCCGGAGGCGGAGGTTGTGATGGATAGATCGGTGGCGGGGAAAGGCTATGGAGCGTGAGAAAGGGGACGTCTCCACCGGTCGCCCAAGCTTGATCCGCTCCCGCAGGAGATCCTCGCTGCCAAGCTGCGCACCGAAGCAGATCCCCTCATCGTGGTCGCTCAGGTTGTAGAAGAGCTCCACGAGCCCCCTCTCCCCTCTCCACCCGAGACTGAGGTCGAGGTCTCCCGACCGAGCGCCGGTATTATTAAGGAGGTACTTGGCGGTTGAGCGGTCCCCGGCGGTGGCATAGGCGGCCTGGATGCGGTAGGCGACAGAGGACAAGGGGCTGCCGGCAAGGGCGAAGTCGGCACCGAGGCTACGACCATTGGATCCATACTCTGTGCCTATGCGCCCGGAAGTCTGCTCACCATAGGGCAGCAGCGGGCTGTCGATGATGATCACCCCACCGAGGGCATCGCTGCCGTAGCGAACCGACTCCGCCCCCTTGAGGACGGTGATCATGCCAGCATGCCCTGCGTGGAGCCGGGTGCCGAAGTCGACATTCCACTGCTGCGCCTCCTGACGCACGCCGTTTCGGATGATCAGGATCCTATTCCCCGAGAGACCGTGGATCACCGGCACCCCCTCGCCACTGCCGGTACTGATGCTGCTCACCCCCTTGACCATCGTCAGCGCATCGGTCAGGTCTTGTCGGATCGTCCGGTGGAGGTCGTCGGAGGTGATCACATCCCCCACCATCGTCCGCGCCTTGGGTGTCCGCTGTGCCACCACCTCAACAGCGTCCAGCACTTCGCGAGCGGGACGCATATAAATAGTGGTATCCCTCAGACTCTCCACCGGGATTGAGAAGGGCTCATAGCCGACGAAGCTGCCGACGAGCCGATCCCCTCCTTGCCCGGCAACCGTTGGGACAAGCGCAAGACCGGCGCCATCAGTGAGACAGGTGTGACGACCCAGCCGGAGGATCACGCCCGGCAGGGGCTGTTTGTCCTCAGCATCGAGGACCGTGACCCGCCACGACTGAGCCGCCGCCGACAGGGTCAGTAGCGTGAGCAGTGTCCCCAAGAGGGTACACCTCACGCCGTCATATGGTATGTGTGTCATTTGATTTCTCTCTATAGTACAACAGAGCCGACCGCTCAGGAGAGCGACCGACGACAGGCGTTACTATAGAGAGAAGGGAGGGGCACGAAGGGACGGAAGGTCAAGCGAGACAGAGTGTAGCACCGGAGTCGGAGCCACGGAGAGCTCTACACCGGGCATCCGAGGTCCAGTGACCTCAGGAGTCCCCTCGCCCTCGTCAAAAGTCTCGGAGAGGAAGTGGAGGAAGAGACAGCCGGTGGCACTCGTCGCCGAGGTGTCGCAGAGACCACTGACGTGATCAACCGACGAGAGGTGGACCGGAAGCGTCACCGCTACCGAGCCAAAGACAGCCAGCATCACGCTGGCCAGCACCCTTATAAGCTGTTCCCTCTTCATATCTTTGGCAAAGGTACGAAAAAAGGCAAGTAGAGTGCGACAATATCACATGGGTTGACAGGCAGAGACGCATTTGAGTAGCACAGAAGTCCACCAACTCATTATGAAGGGTGGGGAACGAAGCACCCCTTGCGGGTGCCCGTTTCCTAGCCACGAGGTCGAGGGGCGTGGCCCCGAAGACCCGTGGACCGGGCATCGCAAGTGATCGCGACCCCGCCAGGGTGTCGCACCGGTTGCCTGACTCCCTGGTAAGTGCGACACCCTGGCGGGGTCGTATATCTTTCCCGAGCTCTTCTTTCCCGAAGTCTTCGGGGCTGCGCCCCTCGACATTCGGGCTAAAGACCGGTGATCCCTCCGGGGCTTCGCCCCTGCGGGATCGGCAGGCGTGTGCATTAGGAGAGGAATCTTCAACTGCAGATCTCTTCTGCATAGCGGTAAAAATCAAATGCGTCAGTCCTGAGCCCAAAAGTCGCTTTGCTCTCAATTTCCGAGGAAATGAGTAACTTTAGGTCGCAATCACAGAAGGGTTTACAAAAGATTATCATGAAAAAAGTAACATCATCACTCCTACTCCTTATGCTTCCGCTGCTTGTCGGGCTTTCCGGGTGTCTCCCCAAGCTCGACGAGACGGAGGAGGTCATCACGTGGGATCACTTTGCGACCGGCTTCATCGAGAAACCGACCTTTACAGCGGGGCAGGACTACGGCACGGGACTCCTCTATATCCTAAGCGCCAAGGAGGTGACGGGACAAAAAGTGAGGACCTTCAAGGACTGTGTCACGATCCTTGACGAGTCGCAGCGTCCTCGCGTTGCTAAGTATGCTGAGTCTTTCGGAGACAAGCTGGACAAGCCCTTTACCTACAAGGGACTGGTCCGTAACGGAGGAGCACCCGTACCGCTTCACTTCTACTATGCCACGCCGGTCTCCTCGATCGTCATCACCAGCGACATCGCCTGGAGCAAGAGCCTGCCGGCAGGGAGCGACTTGGCGAGCGAATTTGCCTACTTCACCGGCTGCTCCGACCTCTTTGCGAAGGAGCACAAGAAGTACTCCCCCAAGGAGCCACCCTCAGACTTTCCGATCCAGAACGCCGCTTACAACGAGATCCTCCAGCGAAACTTTGCCAATCAGAGTAGCGTCACCGAGATGCTCTACGGCAAGCTGAGCGACCTTAACCTGACAGGTCTGGACTACGTCGGCATCTCTACGGTCTTTATGATCCTGGGGACGGACAATGCCGAGTACCGCAAGCCCCAGACGCTGACCGTGAAGATGACCTTCCGCGACGGACAGACCGCCACCTCGGAATTGAAGCTCAATCAGTACGGCCGTGGCCCGTGGATGTGAGGACCGGTAGCAGCGGAGCTATGTGCCGGGGACTTGGTATCTTTGCGCTATGAGAGTCGATATACTGACCGTACTGCCGGAGATGATCGAGCCCTTCATCGGCATGTCGATGCTTAAGAGGGCTCAGGAAAAGGGTCTCGCTGAGATCTTTGTCCATAACCTCCGTGACTATACCTCCAATAAGTGGCGCCGCGTGGATGACTATCCCTTCGGCGGTGCCGCCGGTATGGTGATGCAGATAGAGCCGGTGGAGCGCGCCATTGAGACGCTTCGGGCTGAGCGGACCTACGATGAGGTGATCTTCACCTCACCAGATGGGGATCTGCTCGACCAGCCGACTGCCAATAGCCTCTCCCTCAAGGAGAATATCATCATCCTCTGCGGGCACTACAAGGGCATCGACCAGCGCATCCGCGACCACCTGATCACCCGCGAGATCAGCATCGGTGACTACGTCCTCACCGGAGGAGAGCTCCCCGCTGCCGTGATCGCTGACTCGATCATCCGCCTGATCCCGGGGGTGCTGGGCGACGAGGAGAGCGCACTCTCCGACTCCTTCCAGGACAACCTCCTCGCCCCGCCCATCTATACCCGTCCCGCCGACTGGCATGGGTGGAGGGTACCCGATGTACTTCTCTCCGGCAATGAGCGTCTCATACGCGAGTGGGAGTACGACCGGGCGGTAGAGCGGACGAAGCGGCTTCGCCCACAGCTCCTCGAAGGGGAAGGGTCCTCTCACAAGAATTAGTGCAATCACACACACTATACAGATCCCTAAATGCTTGACAAAATCCTAATCTTAGACTTTGGCTCCCAGACGACCCAGCTCATCGCTCGCCGTGTGAGAGACCTCGGTGTCTACTGCGAGGTGGTGCCGTACCGATCGATACCGGAGGACTTCTCCGATATCAAGGGCGTCATCCTCAGCGGTAGCCCCTACTCCATCCACGATCCGCGATCCTTCCGGATCGATGTGCAGGCGCTGATCGACCGGGGTCTCCCGATCTTGGCGATCTGCTATGGGGCCCAGCTGATCACCGGTGAACTGGGTGGTACCGTTGAGCAGACAGGGCTGCACGAGTATGGTCGCACCCATCTCTCCATAGGTGGCGAGGGGGCAAAGGACCCACTCCTCCGGGGACTCTCCGAAGGGACGACCGTCTGGATGTCCCACAGTGACTCGATCACCGTCCTGCCGGAGGGCTTCGAGGTGCTGGCGACGACGGAGAATATCCCGATCGCCGTCTTTCGAAGCAAGACAGCTCCGGTCTGGGGCGTGCAGTTTCACCCCGAGGCGCACCACTCCGAGCAGGGGAGCCGTCTGCTGGGCAACTTCATTGACATATGCGGGCTGGAGCACGACTGGACGCCTGCCTCCTTCATCGACACCACGGTGGCTGAGCTGAGGGAGCAGCTGGGAGAGGACAAGGTGATCCTCGCCCTCAGTGGCGGCGTCGACTCAAGCGTCTGCGCCACCCTACTCCACCGCGCTATCGGTGACCGGCTCTACTGCATTTTCGTCAACCACGGACTCCTCCGCAAGGGCGAGTTTGACGAAGTGATGTCTCTCTACAAGGGGCTGGGACTTAATGTAAAGGGGATCGACGCCGTCGACTACTTCTACTCTCAGCTCAAGGGCGTCTCCGACCCGGAGCAGAAGCGGAAAATCATTGGCAAGGGCTTCATCGACGTCTTTGCCGCTGAGGCGCATAAGCTCAGGGATGTGAAGTGGCTCGCCCAGGGGACGATCTACCCCGACGTGATCGAGTCGCTCTCCATCACCGGCACGACGATCAAGAGCCACCACAATGTGGGCGGTCTGCCTGAGGATCTGAAGTTTAGCCTCGTGGAGCCACTCCGCAAGCTCTTCAAGGACGAGGTGCGCAAGGTGGGCGAGGAGCTCGGCATGCCGCACGACATGGTCTATCGTCAGCCCTTCCCCGGTCCCGGTCTTGCCATCCGCATCCTCGGCGACATCACGCCGGAGAAGGTTCGGATCCTGCAGGAGGCGGACCACATCTTCATCAGCCGGCTCCGCGAGGCCGGTCTCTACGACGAGGTATGGCAGGCGGGAGCGATCCTCCTACCGGTTCACTCCGTCGGCGTGATGGGCGATGAGCGGACCTACGACCAGGTGATCGCACTCCGTGCCGTCACCTCTGTCGATGCGATGAGTGCTGACTGGGCGCACCTACCCTACGACTTCCTCGCACGTGTGTCGAGTGAGATCATCAATACGGTGGACGGCGTCAATCGCTGCGTCTACGACATCTCCTCCAAGCCGCCATCCACGATCGAGTGGGAGTAATCACCCCGAGAGCATAAAGAGAAAGGACGCACCGCCATATGACGGTGCGTCCTTTTCTTTTTCACCTCTCCCCGAGGAGCTTCACCAGCTCGAAGAAGTTGTAGGAGCGGCAGTACCGCTTCGCCTTATTATAGCGGACATTGACCTCCTGGTACGACGACCAGAGTGCCGTAAAGTCGTGGATAGGTCTCATGTCTCTCCGACCATCCTCGCTGACGAAGGTGGTGCGGTTGGTCCCCGAGAGCGGGATGCCACCGAAGTCTGTCACTAACCACAGGACGCCCTCCTCATCGACGTGCGTCGCCAAGGGGCAGGTCGCCCACCACTCCAAGTAGATCCCCACGGTAGGTCGCTCAAAGCCTGAGCTCCCCGTGTAGGCAAGACCACACTGAGTCATCAGCGGGGTCAGGAACATCCGGCTATCCCTCAGGATCTCCTCTCGGTGCCTATAGATGAGAAACGCATGCTCTAGCCAGAGCGTCCACCCTAGCTTCCGGATCTCATCGATCTCCTCCTCGGTCTCATCCGACCGAAACTTCGGCTGAGGCTTGTAGTAATACTCGCCGGTCTCGTGATTGAGAGCCCAGCGTGTCGGCACCGGCTTCTCGCCCTCCCCGAGCGGCTCGCACGGCAGCACCGTCCCATCCATCAGTGTGATCGAGGTGATGACCTGACTCTTCTTTTCCTCCATAGCTTGAGCGTCTTAGACTAAAGTGTGGTTACATCTCATCCAAAAGCAAATATACCTCTTTTCCCCTCTCATCCGCTCTCCTCTGTCAGACGGGGTCTCCGTTGATGTGGGTATATTTGTACTGCACAAGTAAGACAATAGTAGCTATGAATCAAGAGATAGACTTCCTCCTGTACAGTATGCCCGACACGGAGGGGAGCGTACAGGTTGTGGTCAAGGACGAGACGATTTGGTGCTCCCAGAAGGCGATGGCACAGCTCTTCGGAGTGGGTGTACCAGCAATAAGCAAACACCTAAAGAACATCTTCGATGAAGGGGAGCTGACCCGTGAAGTGGTTATTTCCAAAATGGAAACAACCGCTCCTCATGGTGCCATTCCCGACCAGGTACAGATCCGAAGCGTGGACTTCTACAACCTCGATGCGATCATCTCAGTGGGCTACCGAGTCAGCTCCGTGAGAGCAACGAAGTTCCGTCAGTGGGCAACACAAATCCTGAGGGAATACATCCGGAAGGGTTTTGCAATGGATGACGAGCGGCTAAAGCAGGGAACGGCGGTTTTCGGCAAGGATTACTTCCGGGAGTTGCTGGAGCGTGTCCGTTCCATCCGCGCAAGTGAGCGTCGCATCTGGCAGCAAATCACCGACATCTACGCTGAGTGCAGTATTGACTACGACAAAAGGTCTCAGACAACGAAGGACTTCTACTCTATGATCCAAAATCGTTTTCACTACGCCATAACTGGGCAGACCGCCGCGGAAATTATCTTTACGAAGGCGGATCACACTAAGGAACACATGGGCCTGACAACGTGGAAGAATGCCCCCTCCGGGAGAATACTCAAATCGGATGTCTCAGTGGCAAAAAACTATCTCGGAGAGGATGAGATCCGCAGGCTCGAGCGAGCTGTCACTTCCTACTTTGACTACATAGAGGGCCAGATCGAGAGACACAACACCTTTACGATGGAGCAATTTACCATCAGCGTAGACAAGTTTCTCTCTTTTAATGACTACAAGATCCTACCCGACAGAGGGCGCATCTCTGCTACCGAAGCCAAGGTGAAGTCGGAAGCGGAGTATGACATTTTCAATAAGACTCAGCACATCGACTCCGACTTTGACAAGGAGGTAAGGAAAATGCTGAGGTAGCCCCCGATTTGGGCAAAATCAAAGGATCACAGACAAGACCTCACGAAGAGACTTCCCGCACACTCTTGTAACCGTTTTTTCATAAGAGAGGACAGGAGGAGACAGAGGGTAGGCGCATATGGCGTATCTTTGCAACTACAAACATACCTAAGATCACATAGTTAGTGGTCTGATAGATACAGTAACTATGAAAGCAGATGAAGCACCACCCCGGGCAGGGGGTGGTGCTTCATCAGATGGCTATAGGTCGGAGATCAGTCGCCAATCATGTAGTGGTGGTAGCCCTGCAGGCGCTGCCAAGCTCCACGGGTGAAGTCGGGTACCTCCACGGGGGCAAAGCCGTGCTCGAGGGAGATCTGGGAGAGCGGGATCAGTGCGCACCACTCAGCCATATCGTAGACGTCCATATCGAGCGGCAGGCCGTTGCGGAGGCAGTAGATGAGGCGGTAGTCCATGATGAAGTCCATACCACCGTGTCCGCCTACCTCCTTGGCACGTTGCTCCAGCTCACGTGTGATGGGGTGCTTGTACTTCTCGTAGAGCTCCTTCTGCATCTCGGGGCTGACCCAGCTGTGGGTGGACAAGTCGTCCACAGCGGGCATCCCTGCCTCCTTCAGGTCCGTGCCGGCAAAGGCGTAGTGCTCGGCGGGGTACTTGGAGGCGTAGCCCTTGGTGCCGGCGACGTTGTACTGGCGGCTGTAGGGGCGATGCGTGGTCACATCGTGGTGGATGAAGATCGTGCGTCCCTTCTCCGTGCGGATCATCGTCATGGTGTGCTGACCATTGGCCACCTTGGCATCCTTGACTCCACGTGTCTCCTCCAGGTAGGCGGGGAGGTTGCGGGGAGTGGTGTCCATGGAGACGAGGACATTCATCTTATCTCCGCGGTGAAGATCGAGGATCTGAGCAGCGGGACCCATGCCGTGGGTCGGGTAGACATCGCCACGGTGCTTGATATTGTAGTCCATGCGCCAGTCTCCCTCGTAGTAGGGCCAGAACTCCTCCAGATTGTGGATATAGCCTCCCTCGGCATAGACGATGTCACCGAGGAGACCCTTATTCTTCATATTAAGGGTGGTCATCTCGAAGAAGTCGTAAACGCAATTCTCCAGCATCATGCAGTGCTTGCGGGTCCGCTCGGAGGTGTCGATGAGCGTCCAAATGTCGTCCAGCGAGAAAGCGGCGGGCACCTCGACAGCGACGTGCTTGCCCTGCTCCATGGCGTACTTTGCCATCTCGACGTGGGTCTGCCAGTCGGTCACGATGTAGATCAAGTCGAGGTCGGGACGCTCCACGAGCTTCTTCCACGCATCCTCTGATCCGTAGTAGAGCTTTGCAGTGTGGCGGCCATTCTTCTCGAGGATTGCGTTGCTCTTCTCCGCCCGGTCCTGGTGAAGGTCGCAGAGAGCCACTACATCCGTGCCCTCGATGACCGAGAGGCGGTCGACGGCACTCACGCCACGCATACCGAGACCGATGATGCCGATCCGGACCGTCTGGAGCTTCGGGGCACGGAAGGCCAGCATATCCTGCTGTCCGGCAGGTCGCTCCGGGACCTTTGTCTGGATCACGCGCGAGCAGGCCTTCTCCTGCCCTCCCTTCTTGGCGCAGCAGTCCTGAGCCATTGCGGGAGAGATCATAAGTGCGGACAGGAATGCAGCCGCGAGATACTTCATCATTTTCATAAGTTCGTAGGCATTGATTATTATTTTATACTTGCATAGAGCAAATATAAAAAATTAGTCAGATATAAACTTCTTTTTGCGGGGGTACAAGCAAAGACAAGGGACGGGCACGCTATCTCCCGGAAAGAGGGATGGAAAGCGGCCGTTTTTGCCTACATTTGTAGGACATAAAGAGATACCGACATGACAGACCATAGATACTACTTTTACATCGAGGAAGGGCTGCAGCGAGGACCGGTGGCGATCGATCAGCTACCGGGGCTGATCACACCGCAGACTCTCGTCTGGCGGGAGGGAATGGCGGAGTGGATGATCGCGGACCGGATCCCGGAGGTCCACGCTCTGCTCAGCACGGCAGGGAGCGTGACCGCAGACGCACCACAGCAGCCCACCTATCCTGCGCCCCCGGCAATACCGGCAGTGCCAAGCCCCCTCTATCAGCCGACAAAGCCAAATAACTACCTCGTTTGGTCGATCCTGCTGACGGTCCTCTGTGGCAGCGTCCCCGGCATGATTGGCATCGCCCTCGGGATCACTTGCAACCAGAGGTACGCTGAGGGAGACTACAAGGGAGCTGAGCTGGCCTCCTCGATGGCCAAGAACTGCCTCATCGTCAGCGTGGTCCTCGCACTGATCTTGATAGGCGTCCTGGCGATGATGCTGACATCCTTTGGCAGTGCGCTGTACTCACTTACCGACATGCTGGAGAATAGCTGAGAGAGGCACAGAGGAAGGGGTTAATATCGTACCTTCGCCCTTTCGACCGAGCTGGTCACAATTCACCAAAGGTCCTATCATGGATAAGGAGTACTACTACATAGATGATCAAGGGGAGCGATTTGGTCCCTACACGCTGGAGATCTTCAGGCTACTACCGCTAAGGAGCCGGAGCTATGTCTGGTCAACAGGTATGGAGGAGTGGATCACCGCCGGTGAGATGAAAGAGCTGGATGGCTTCATCCGGAAGAGCGAGTCCACGCCTGACATCCCCAAGGATACAGATGAGCCGGAGCCCTTGACCGAAAGGACTGCCCCCGCGACAGAGGTTAGTGTCTCAGCAAAGCCGATGCCAAAGACCTGGCTGACGGAGTCGATAGTGCTGACGCTCCTCTGCTCGGTCATAGGACTGATCCCCTTTTTCCACGGGATGCAGGTGCGCAGCCTCTACCGTATGGGCGACTACGAGGGGGCTGCGAGAGAGTCTGCGACTGCTAAGAAATGGCTCTTCATAGCTGCAGCCATCGGTCTGGTAGTCGATGCACTCTACCTCTTATTCTTCAGAGATAATCTTCCCATAGCCCTGCCATGAGACAGAGATACAAGACACTGCTCTTTCTCCTTATGCTCCTCTCCATCACCGACATCCACGGACAGTCCTACCGGGTCATCTCCAATCCCACCGAGGCAATCATCGGTCAGATGGTGCCGGTCCCGGGAGGCTCATTTGTCTTACCCGGGACTGACAAGCCCACGGAGGTGAAGGCCTTCCTGATGGGGACGCACGAGGTGACGCAGAGGGAGTATCACTTCATCACGGGCGAGGATCCATCCTTCTACTCCAGTCCGGACAAGTCGCGCTTAGCAGGTTTCAACGGAGAGGGGATCTACCGTAGCGATACCTACAAGAGACCGGTGGAGAGCATCTCTTGGTACGATGCGGTGAACTACTGCAATAAGCTGAGCCTCCACGACAATCTGACACCGGTCTACACCATCACCGGCAACACGGTCACGAGGGACGATGAGGCAGATGGCTATCGCCTGCCCACGGAGGCAGAGTGGATGTGGGCCGCCATGGAGGCAGACAAGACGCAAGTGACAGCAAAGTGGTCAGGCGGTCTCGGGCTGGCACTCCCTCGCTATGCGTGGTACCGGACCAATGCCTATGCGGAGTGGAACCCTCTCTACAACCCAGCCGATATGATCAAGCGACCAGAGTATGGCACCCGCAGCGTCGGTACGAAGAGCCCCAATAAGCTGGGCCTATACGACATGTCCGGAAACGTCTGGGAGTGGTGCGAGGACTGGTATGGTGAGCGGACGCCCGCCTACGGAGGACCCTCGGAGGGGGTCTACCGGGTCGCAAAGGGCGGATCCTTCCACTCTCCGGCGCTCGCCCTCCACCTGGACTATAGAAGAAAGCAACTCCCCGACTGCCCCAGCCGCCTGATCGGCTTCCGGGTCGTGCGCTCCCTGAGAGCAGACGAGCAGACAAGCCATACCGATCAGCCATGAGCGACACCCTGAGAAAAACCCTTTACCTGCTCCTACTCACCCTGCCAACCCTTATGCAAGCAGCCGGACAGACCTTAGAGATGGCAAAAACACAGATAGATAAGCTGGCAGAGATTGACGAAGAAAGCTTCGCCTCGTATGCCGATGACTACACCTACGACGAGGAGTACTTTGCCGAGAAGGAGCCTGCCACCATCTACTACCCGAAGGATCTGAAGGAGAGAGGCAAAGTGCCTGCCGTGATCATCGTGCATGGGTTCAATTGCAAGCAGAAGTTTCTCCAAAAGCTCCCGAAGCAACTAAGCTCGCACGGATTTATCTGCATCATATACACAGCCCTGGACCAGAAGCGCCCCTTCCAGTGGCCACCCGGGCTGATGGCTGCCTACGAGATCCTACGAGGTGAGAGCATGCGACCGAACAGCCCCATCTACGACCATGTGGACCTCAGTGCGGTGGCACTCGTAGGACACTCGATGGGTGGTGCCGGAGTACTCCACACCGCCATGATGCCCTACCCTAATGGTCTGAGTGGTAAGATAAAGACCGTCATCGGACTCAATCCCTACAACGGCGGTCCAATGATGGCAGAAGTGGGCGGTGGCGCCAATGACGGACTCGGGGACGACCTCTCCCACCTGCGGATCCCGACGATGATCGTCACCGGCAGCTACGACATCATTGCCTTCCCATGGAAGTCCCTTGCCTTCTACAACAGCCTCCAAGGGTCGGCCAAGCACGCCTTCCTCTCCATCGAGAAGATGGACCATGCCGACTGGTACTTCATCCCGAGCGAGCCCAATTACCCGACCGTGCGCGCCATCGTCTACCTCTGGCTGATGGCCTATCTCGCTGATGATCCCTCCTACCGAGATTACTTCGTCGACAGGCCAGGCAGTACCTTCGACAGATACATCAAGCCGGTCCTCGGCAATACCCCCAACCCCCTCACACGCGGTGGTGAGCCTTTCCCGCCCTACCTGCTGTCCGATGAGGGTCTCGACCCCGCACCGAAGGACGACCCCATTGATTAGGGGTTCTAATCCCTTATCTGTCCCCTTCAAGGGTGAGAATAGCTTCTACAGACGGCACACTAAGATGTGAATCCGTAGTAGGGAGTGGGAGGTAGTGGCGGATGTAGTCAATCTCCAGAGTGAGCGGGTGCTCCGGTGGCACCGGCTGACCTACCCAAGAGCCTCCCATCTGGGCTGACAGGATGAGGTAAAAGGGGTAAGGAAACTGCTCCTCGCCCTCCACGACACGAGGGTAGGTGTGGCACAGCCGATCATTCACCAAGAGCAATATCTGATGCTCCTCGATCACTACGCTGTAGACATTGAAGCAGCTCGAGTCGATCCCAATGACGCTCCCGCGATCGGGTCCGGTGTAGTCCTCCCGCTCAGTCAGTCCGTTGTGGACCGTCTGGTAGACGATGGAGTCTTGATTGAGGTGCTCCATAACGTCTATCTCGCCATTATGTGGCCACGACACCTCGGGGGCATAGCCGAGCATCCAGATAGCAGGCCAAAATCCCTGACCGCTATCGAATCGAGCACGCACATCGATGCGTCCCAGCCGGATCTGCTGCTTCCCCTTGCCCCAGAGTCCGGCGGTAACGTAGGTGCAGGTGGTGCGGTCACAGTCAGCCCGGAGCTTCAGTGTCCCTCCCGAGATCTCCATCAGGTCAGGGCGCTCCGACGTCATATGGCGAGCCCAGTCGTAGGACTGAGCCGGGATGACACTCCAGAGGGTGCTGTCCGGGGTCTCCGATGCGAAGTCCTCCTCCCACACGAGCCGATAGCCCTCATACTGTAGCCGATCTGCCTCCTGTCCCACGCAGAGACCGGCAACGAGGATCGACGAGAAGAGAGTAAGCAAGCACCTATCCATCATTCGTGTCAGGTAAAGGAAGTGAAGCTCCTCAGCAGGGGCGGGATCTCGGAGAGTCGGCTCACCTCGTATAGGGGTACTCTGAGCGGTTCGTCCGGGCGAGCCTGACCTCGGAGGTTAAACCATATCGCTGGCAGTCCGGCATTGTCTGCCCCCTGGATATCCGACTCCCAGTCGTCACCGATCATCACCGTCTCCGAGCGCCGTGAGCGAGAGCGAGAGAGCGCGTAGTCAAAGATCGCCTTACTCGGCTTATTGATTCCCGCCATCTCGCTCAGCACGATGCAGTCCACGTAGGGCAGGATCCCCGCTGCGGTCATTTTCCGATGCTGCACCTCCATGAATCCATTGGACAGGATCACGATCCGATAGCGACGACGCAGCTCCTGCAGCAGCTCGATGGCCCCGGGGATCGTCTCCTTCTTCGTTGCCGTGAGCGAGAGGAATTGCCGATTGATCTCGTCAAGGAGCTGCTCATCGAGTGGTCCCATAAAGTGCTCAAGAGGCTCCTTGAAGCGCCTCACGGTAAGCTCCGGCTTCGTGATCTCACCGACACGGTAGAGATGCCAGAGGTGATCATTGATCGGCTGGTAGACATCTCTCAGGGTCTCGAAGGAGTCGATCCATCGGCTCCAGCCTCGTGCCTCATACACCTCACGCAAGGCAGACTGGTTATTACGGGTAGTCGCCCAAAGCGTATCGTCAAGGTCTATCAGCACCGTCTTTACTATCATAGGGGAAAATAGGTGGGGTAGTTATTCTTGCACAAAAAGAGACGAGGTAAGGAACAGGACACTCCTCGCCTCGTCTCAAGATAGATATCGGGTGAGACCTTTTTGGGAAAAAAGGCTCAGGTAGTTACTTACTCTAAAGGTCGGAGATCACTCCACCTCTACGACGAGATACTTGCTTCGGCTCCAGAAGTCCTTCTGATTGTCGATGACAAGCGTCTGATTGCCGTCTGCATCCTTCTCGAAGTGGTATGAGGAGGCAGGATGCTGAGTGCGCAGATGCGCCTTGGCGGCAAAGAGCGCGATCGTCGTCAGGTCGCGGGTGTCCACCTGCTTGAAGTACTCCTGATTGAATCCCTCAGGAAGCACTTTTGCCTTAGAGAAGAGACCACCACCCTTGATGATATTCTCCTCCTTCAGCTCACTGAGCGTCCCGAAGCAGTAGTAGGCGCGGTGCAGTGCAGCGTCTTGGTCCTGCAGTCGCTTATTCTGGATCGCGATGGTCGCCTCACTTACAGCACCCTTCTCTGACTGCTCAGAGATGAGACTATCCTGGCGGGCAATCATCCCCCGAGCGCTCTCGAGGTCAGCCTGGAGAGACTGGATCATCTGATCCTTCTCGGCGATCTGGCTGGTAAGGAGACTGATCTTCTTATCGAGGGCAGCGATATTGATGCCACTGCGCTTCAGCTTCTCCTGTTGCTGGGCAAGGTTCTGCTTATTCTCCTGCAGTGTCTGGCGCAGCAGCGAGATCTCATCCATGATGCGCTGCTTCTGAGACTGATTGAGCTCTCCCTTGAGAGCGTCAGCCTGCACACGATGCTCGGCATCAGCGATCTGGCTGAGGTTGCCCTCCACCTCGTTGATGATGCCGATGGCCTCATTGAGATCAGCCTGATTCTTATCACTCTGCATCAGCAGAGAGTCATAGCTGGTCTTCAGCTTGTCGTAGCTGGATCCCTTGTTACCGGTACAGCCGGCTACCATTAGCGAGAGAGCCACTGAGACTCCGGCTAAGGTCTTGACGAATGATCTGATCATACTCTTCTATTATTGTCTTGCTTAGTTTCTATCACGGAGGTCACCATTGAACTCCGCCACAAAATTATCGAAATTTATTCTTGTGCACCTTCTCCCCCTTAGGTAGCCCCTCTACCACGAGGACCATCTCCCCCTTAGGCTCCTCAGTAGCAAAGTGTTGCAGTAGCTCCGATGGGACGCCTCTCAGGTACTCCTCGTACCTCTTAGAGATCTCTCGAGCAAGGACGACGCGTCGCGTATCGCCATACAGCTCGCCTATCTCCTCGAGCAGCCTGACGATGCGGGTGGGAGCCTCGTAGAAGATCGTAGTCTCCTCCCGCTCCTCGAGTGCCCTCAGTCTGGTGAGGCGCCCCTTCTTGTGCGGCAGAAAGCCCTCGAAGACAAAGCGATCACATGGCAGCCCTGAGGCAACGACGGCAGGGATCACTGCCGTAGCTCCCGGCAGACAGCTCACCTCGATGCCCGCCTCGACGCAGGAGCGGACGAGGAGAAACCCCGGGTCAGAGATCCCCGGTGTGCCGGCATCGGAGATCAGGCACACCCGGCGCCCCTGAGAGATCTCCTCTGTCACCCGCTCGACGATCTTATGCTCATTGAATATATGATAGCTGATCATCGGTGTCTCGATGCCATACTCTCGCAGCAGGGTCGCTGACGTGCGGGTGTCCTCCGCCAGGATCAGGTCCGCCTCGCGGAGGAGGCTGACAGCCCTATAGGTCATGTCCTCGAGATTGCCCACCGGAGTGGGGATGATGGTCAGTGGTGTACTCATGGTAGACTATCTCCGAGTAGAGCAGGAGAGGACAAAGTCGCAGAAGCGCTTCCCCTCCTCCGAATCCATATCGACGCCGAGTGTCTCCGTAAGGTAGTGCCACACCTGAGAGAGGGAGCTGAGTCGGTCGATCTCCTCGAGGACCCTATTGAGCTCGGGGCGATTGCCACCGAAGAGTCCATTGGCGAAGAAGAAAGAGTCAGCTACCGACAGTTGCCCAGCGGTGTGGAAGTCGACCAGCGGCTCAAAGGCGGTCTCCAGAGTCAGCTCTGGGACCTTCTCCTCCAGATCCTGATCCACCATGACGGGTGCGCCACCGCTCTCCGGGGAGATGCACTCCTCAGCGATAGGCACCTCCTCCAGATCAGGGGTTGCGGGCGTCGCGTAGAGATCGGTCACCTCATCGCGTATCTCCGTCAGCTCCTGTATCAGCTGATTGATACGCTCCACCAGCCGGGCTCCATTACCATTTACTTCACTCATGACGATTGATGATGAGTCATTTATTACTCTCACAAAGGTACAAAAATTGGTCACCTCGGGCTATTGTACTCTAATACCGATATTAGTGCGCTCTAATACCGGTAAAAGAATTTCCTAATATCGGTATTAGAGAAACGGCTGAGGGGATGGAAAAAAGAGGGGGGCACTTTTTGGTACCTTTGCTATGCTGAAGAGGGTCTTGGCTCAGTTTTTGCACCTCTCTTCTTGGTAATCAATTTATACGACTATATATATGAGCAATTACTCAGACGAATTTCAGAGATACGCCACGAAGCACCTCGGGATGAACTCGCTGGCGCTGGATCAGTATACGAAGTTTAATTCCGAAGCCTCTCGCGGCTACGTCAATCCCACCATCATCGAGGAGCGACAGCTCAATATCGCCCAGATGGACGTCTTCAGCCGACTGATGATGGACCGGATCATCTTCCTCGGCTCCGCCATCGACGACTACGTCGCCAATGTGATCCAGGCGCAGCTCCTCTTCCTTGAGTCGAGCGACCCCGGCAAGGACATCTCCATCTATATCAATAGCCCCGGTGGCTCGGTCTATGCAGGCTATGGGATCTACGACACGATGCAGTACATCGACTGCAATGTCAGCACCATCGCCACAGGTATGGCTGCCAGCATGGCATCGATCATCCTCGTTGCGGGGACTAAGGGGAAGCGCTTTGCCCTCCCCCACTCCCGCGTGATGATCCATCAGCCACTCGGCGGGACCCAGGGTCAGGCCTCCGATATGGAGATCACGGTGCGCGAGATCCTGAAGGTGAAGCAGGAGCTCTACGAAATCCTCGCCAAGCACACCGGCCAGACGGTAGAGCAGATCGAGAAGGACTCCGACCGCGACCACTGGCTCCGGGCGGAGGAGGCAAGGGAGTACGGCCTCGTGGATAAGGTGCTCACCAAGAGCAAGGAGCAGAAGTAATGGCAAAGCGTAAGAAACCGACCTCTCACGATACAGACCTGGGAGGTGACGACGAGTGGATGTTTGGCGACGAGCACTTCTGCAGCGTCTGCGGTCGGCCGGAGAGCATGGTCGACTTCGTGGCGCGCGGGCCCGTCGGCTACCTTTGCAACGAGTGTGCTGAGGCGGTCTACACGGCCCTCCAGGCATCTCAGAAGACCGATGCCGTGCACGAGAAGTACACAGCGCCCACCTTTGACAAGCTCCCCAAGCCTACCGAGATCGTCGACTATCTGGATAAGTATGTGATCGGTCAGGAGGCGGCCAAGCGCAGCCTTGCCGTAGCGGTGTACAACCACTACAAGCGGCTCTACAGCCGAGGCATCCTCGGCAATGGCGAGGAGGCTCGTGTGGATGACAAGGAGCTGGACGAGGTGGAGCTCGACAAGAGCAATATGATCGTCGTCGGGCCCACAGGTACCGGCAAGACCCTTCTCGCGCGCACCATCGCACGGATGCTCAAGGTCCCCTTCACCATCGTGGACGCTACCGTATTCACTCAGGCGGGCTACGTGGGCGAGGACATTGAGAGCATCCTCACGCGACTCCTGCAGGCGGCCGACTACGACGTCAAGCTGGCGGAGCGCGGGATCGTCTTCATCGACGAGATCGACAAGCTCGCCCGCAAGAGCGACAACCCCTCCATTACCCGGGATGTGGGTGGCGAGGGGGTGCAGCAGGGTCTCCTGAAGCTCCTCGAGGGTGAGGATGTCAATGTCCCACCCAAGGGAGGGCGCAAGCACCCCGATGCCGAGATGGTGGTGGTGAATACGGAAAATATCCTCTACATATGCGGTGGAGCCTTTGAGGGCATCGAGCGAAAGATCGCACAGCGGATGAATACCCACACCGTTGGCTATGCCAGCGCCACACGAGGGAAGAAGCGGGAGCAGGGAGACGACTTACTTAAGTACGTCACCCCGGCTGACCTCCGGAGCTACGGGCTGATCCCTGAGCTGATCGGGCGTCTCCCGATACTCACCTACCTCACCCCCCTGAGCCCCGAGGCGCTGAGGCAGATCCTGACGGAGCCAAAGAATGCGATCGCCAAGCAGTACACCAAGCTCTTTGCGATGGACGGCATCAAGCTGACGATCGATGAGGAGGTGTATGACTTCATTGTCCAAAAGGCGATCGACTTTGCCGTCGGTGCCCGTGGTCTGAGGAGCATCTTTGAGGGGATCATGACCGATGCAATGTTTGAGCTGCCCTCTACGCGCAAGCGGACCTTTCACCTCACCCTGGACTACGCCCGGGAGCACTTCCGCGCCACCGATCTGGAGAGCATAGCGACAGAGGCGTGAGGATCGGGACGATAGACGTAGGAGAGCGCCCGGTGGTGCTGGCGCCGATGGAGGATGTGACCGATCACCCATTCCGCCGGATGTGTCACCGTATGGGGGCGGCACTGGTCTACTCAGAGTTTGTCAACGCTGATGCGATCGTGCGGGACATACCAAGTACGATGCGCAAGATGGAGCTCTACGAGGATGAGCGCCCGGTGGCGATACAGATCTACGGGCGTGATGCGGAGACGATGGCAGAGGCGGCAAGGATCGCCGCCGATGCGGGACCGGACTTGATCGACATCAACTTTGGCTGCCCTGTGAAGAAGGTGGCTGGCAAGGGGGCCGGCTCAGGCCTCCTGCGCGATGTGCCCCGGCTCCTCGAGATCACCCGTGCGGTCGTGCAGGCGGTCTCCCTACCGGTGACGGTGAAGACACGCCTCGGCTGGGACAAGAACGACCTCATCATCACCGATCTGGCGCCTAAGCTGCAGGACTGTGGCATCGCCGCCCTGACGATCCACGGACGCACCCGCTCACAGATGTACAAGGGTGACGCGGACTGGTCCCTGATCCGTGCGGTGAAGGCGGATCCGCGCATCACCATCCCGATCATCGGCAATGGCGATGTGACGGATGGCGAGACGGCTCACTGGCGATTTGAGGAGACCGGTGTCGATGCCGTCATGGTGGGTCGCGGTGCGATCGGTCAGCCGTGGGTCTTTGAGGAGATCCGGGCGATGCGCCACGGCGAGCCCAAGCCGCAGCACCCCAAGGAGTGGTACCTCGACTGCCTCAAGCAGCTCACCGAGGAGAATATCGAGCGCATCGGGGACGAGCTACGGGGGATCATCCATATGCGACGCCACCTGGCGATCACGCCTCTGCTGAAGGGCATCCCGGACTTCAAGCAACAGCGCGTGGCGATCCTCCGCGCTCAGACGAAGGCCGACCTCTTTGCCCTGCTCGATGATGCTATCACCCGCATCCCCGACTGAGTGGGATCATAAATAAAATCGGGGGCTGTGTCTTACGTGAGACACAGCCCCCGATTTTATAAGCCTTAGTGAAGCCTACGTCAGATCACAACTGAATGGCGAAACGCTCGCACTCAGACAAGCCCTATTTCTTTGAGCCATCCGGATCATAGGCACCTGCCAGCAACCTGCCTGCCAGAAGCAAATGATCAGTGTAAGTCGCAAAGTTGTCCTTAAACACCTGAACGGTATTATTGTAGGTCTCCACAGAGATCAGCACTGCACCGTTATCGTCGTCCATAGCACACTTAACGCAGCGGCAATTGAGATTGATATTGTTCACAGCCTTAAGCAAAGCTACTTGATCATCCATACCTTCTGATGACAGGTAGTAGGAAATCTGGACATAAAACGGAGCCGCTTCGTCCTGGACGGAAACTAATAAGTTATCACCCTCTTTCTTGAACCAAATGTCCCCATCTTCATCTACAGACGGGACAAACCCCTCATCCTTCAGGAGGCTGACAACAGAGTCTCGGAAAGCAATATTAGCGGCTGAGCGCGGGGCAGTGGGCTCGTCGGCAAAGCAACTTAATGCCGATAAGGCGATAAGAAGCAGCGAAAAAGCAACTCTCCTATACATATTCATCTTGTAAAAAAACTGTTTGGTAATCGTGACGAGCGTAAGCTCAGGTCTTAGTAGCTATTTAGACGGCGTGGACGAGGAAGTAATTCTTCTTGCCCTTCTGGATCAGCATATAGGAGCCCTCGACGAGGTCGTCGGCGGTAGGCATATACTGCGAGTCGCTGACCTTCTCCTTATTGATGCTGATGCCACCGCTCTGGATCAGCTTGCGGAGCTCTCCATTGCTCTTGAAGAACCCACATTTGCTCACCAGCAGGTCAAGCAGTCCGGTCGTGCCATCAAGGTCGCTCTTGGAGACCTCCGCCATCGGCACGCCATCGAAGACCGAGAGGAACGTCTCCTCATCGATGCTGCTGAGCGTCTCCTTGGTGGCGTTGCCAAAGAGGATCTCGCTCGCCCGCACCGCTGTGTCGTAGTCCTCGCGAGAGTGGACCATCACGGTGATCTCCTCCGCCAGACGTCGCTGCAGGAGACGCTCATGGGGAGCCTTATCGTGCTCCATCTCCAGCGCCTCAATCTCCTCCTTGGTCAGGTCGGTGAAGATCCGGATGTACTTCTTGGCATCCTCGTCGGAGACGTTGAACCAGAACTGGTAGAACTTATACGGCGTGGTGTAGCGACGGTCGAGCCAGACGTTGCCGCTCTCCGACTTGCCAAACTTACCTCCGTCCGCCTTCGTGATCAGCGGACAGGTGACTGCGAGGGCATCACTGACACCGAGGACGCGACGGATCAGCTCCACACCGGTGGTGATATTACCCCACTGGTCGGAGCCACCGAGCTGGAGACGGACATTCTCCGTCTGATAGAGGTGCAGGTAGTCGTATCCCTGGAGGAGCTGGTAGGAGAATTCGGTAAAGGAGAGCCCCTCGATGGCATTTGCCTCGAGACGCTTCTTCACAGACTCCTTCGCCATCATATAATTGACCGTGATGTGCTTACCGACGTCGCGGATGAAGTCGAGGAAGCTGTAGTCCTTCATCCAGTCGTAGTTATTGACCAGCACCGCTGCATTCTCAGCATCGCTGTCGAAGTCGAGGAACTTCTCCAGCTGCTTCTTGATGCAGGCCTGATTGTGCCTCAGCGTCTCCTCATCGAGGAGGTTACGCTCCTTGGACTTACCCGAGGGGTCACCGATCATACCGGTAGCGCCACCGATGAGTGCGATGGGTCGGTGACCGGAGCGCTGCAGGTGTCGCAGCATCATGATGCCCACCAGGTGACCGATATGAAGTGAGTCTGCAGTAGGATCAATGCCTACGTAGCCGGAGACCATCCCCTTCTGGAGCGCCTCCTCTGTGCCGGGGATCATATCGTGGATCATCCCGCGCCACTCAAGCTCTTTGATAAAGTTCATAAGTCGTTATGTTCGTTCAATTTCTGCAAAGGTAGGCTTTTCGCACCAAAAAGAAAGGGCTCTCAGTCCAGTGGTGAAATCAAGCGGTAAGAGTCGTCAGCATGGCCAAAGGGCTTGATCATCTGGAAGGGCAACGGGTTATCAATGCAGGGCTCTCCATAGGCAGCGAGGAGATAGTCTGTCGCCCGCTTACCGGGTGTGATCGGTGTAGACTCGTCTGCCGCTCGCAGCAGACTAAATCCCCAACTCTTGTAAAAGCCGACAAGCGAGGAGGTCGCCGGTACGAGACAGGCACCTCGGTAGCCTCGCTCGATCAGCCTTGGCTCAAGTGTCTCTCTGTAGAGCCGGGTCATCAGCCCCTCACCCCGATGATCCTCCCGTGTGGTGAAGCTGTAGAGGTACGCCCAGCGTCCATCGGTGGGATCGACATAGTCCACCACCAGCGCCACCGCAACGAGAGAGGCATCCTCCTCGCTTAGGAGGAAGGTGTGGTCCGGGTCGTAGAGATGGTCCATCGCCAGCTCATAGTAGGGCATCCCCTCGTCCCCAAAGGCGTCGGAGAGAAGGTCGAGAATGGAGGCTCGGAGCGCATCATCGGAGGCGTCGTAGGGGCGCAGGCAGATCATAGATTGAGGACCACGGTGTACTCATCGAGGAGGATCTCTGGCTTGTAGGAGAGCTTAGCCTTCCGCAGACCCTCGAGCCCCATATCCTCCTCGCGATTGATGTAGGTGTATTGCTCCGGGATCCGGCGGACAAACTCCCGATTGATCATCGTGAAAGCGCCATCGTAGGCGACATCAGCTTTCTCGATATTGACATCGAAGCAGCGGCTGCTCTGAGGCATGCCGAGGGTAAAGGCGATCACCTTCCCCTCGACCCTCAGGAGCCCGCCCGTGAGACCGATCTCGCTCATGTGCTCGAGGGCAAAGCGGATCATCCTCCGCTCGTCGGACATCCCCTCCGTGGTATCTGTCTCGCGGTACCACTCGTTCTCCACCTCCATACACTCACTCAGCGACTCCTCCGTGATCTCCTCGTAGCTCCAGTCGGGATAGGTCCGCTCAAAGCGGTTACAGTGGTTGCGCTTCGACTGCAGCTTCTTGCCCGAGAGGGACGCCAGACTCTCCCGAAGGTAGATGTACTCGGAGAAGTCTCGATTGTCAAGGGTGACCATCTGATCCGGGTGGATCGCCTCCAGCGCCTGTACCCCCTCGGGTGTTGCCCCCATGATCGTCAGGTTTTTCTCATCCAGCCGTGCCTGGTCCTGCTCCATATCGAGCAACACCTCGCGCAGGCGGGAGGCATCGGCACCGACAGGCATAAGGTAAGCGTGCCGCTTATTCTCCTCATTCCAGAAGCGGATCAAGAGAAATCCCTTATGTACCGCGATCTCGGTCCGGTAGATATGAGTCCAGCCGATGAGATTGGAGAAAGTATAGTCACAGGAAAAGTAGGGATTGACCTCGTAGAAGGACTCTAAGATCGGTCGATCCTCAAGGGTGACAGGGTGAAAGGGGATGATATCAAGCGATGACATAAATGAACTATTCTTTTTTTGATTCTCAACAAAGATACAAAAAAGGTCCGTCCTCCCCCCACCCCGACAAGACTAATCCTAAAAGAATCCCATGCTAAAACCACCTGCGAGAGCCTTAGTACCCCTCCTCTGACGACAGATGGTCACAAAGAGGTGGAATTCAACAGAAAACGAGCCGACAGAGGACAAGTCTGACAGGTCACGAGTAAAGCCTCTATCTAATATCGGTATTAGTGAAGGCTAATACCGATATTAGACTCAACTATTACCGGTATTAGAGATGACTCATCAGGAAGAGGCTTTTCCCCTACCCCTCTCACGCCTCAGAAAGTCCACACCGGAAATAGTGCGCATTGCATATATTTAGTGTAGATTTGAGGAAACGTTGCTCCCGCAATAGAAATGGATACCCCGTACATCGTATAATCAGTACACCTATAGATGAATATCAGACGAACTCTACCCGCCCTACTCACGACCCTTATGTCTCTCAGTGCGACGGCGCAGTCTTTCCTCCAGAGCATAGCTGCCCCACGCGAAGCGCTCCGCCTGACAGACGGCTGGCGCTTCACGAGCGAGGATAGTCCAGACTTCGTCCGCCCCGACTACGACGACCGGAGCTGGCAGAGCGTCACGGTGCCACACGACTGGGCTATCTACGGACCATTTTCGCCCGAGAACGACCGCCAAAATGTCGCCATCACGCAGGACGGACAGACGGAGGCTCTCGAGCATGCCGGTCGCACGGGAGGACTGCCCTTCGTCGGCGTGGGCTGGTACCGCTATGACTTTGACCTCTATCAGGATCCCACCACACTCGGCGACATCACCCTCTACATCGATGGGGCGATGAGCCACTCCGAGGTGTATGTCAATGGTCACCGCACCGGAGGCTGGCCCTATGGGTACAGCTCGTACCACCTCGACATCACGCCCTATCTGGATGCCTCCAAGACAAGGCAGGTGATCGCCATCCGGCTCGACAACCCGACCGACTTCTCTCGCTGGTACCCGGGAGCGGGGCTCTATCGCAATGTGTACCTGATGGTGTCGCCCTCCAAGACCCGGATCGATGACTGGGGGACCTTCATCACCACTCCCTTTGTCTCCGATGAGTACGCCCAGGTCAGGGTCCGCACCGAGTTGAAGGGCATCCCCTCCGATAGCGACGCTCTGACGCTTCGCACCACCATTCTCTACAAGGGCGAGATGATCGACAGCCGGGAGATCAGCGGAGCCGAGATCTTCGACAACGCCCTTGAGCAAAACCTCCGCATCCCGCATCCCCATCTCTGGGACATCAAGCAGCCCAACCTCTACACCGCCAAGAGTGAACTGCTCCACAACGGCCACCTGATCGATGCCTACCGCACCACCTTCGGAGTGCGGACGATAGAGCTTCGTCCCGATGAGGGCTTTTTCCTCAATGGCAAGCCGGTGACCTTTAAGGGCGTCTGTCTCCACCACGACCTTGGTCCACTCGGAGCGGCGGTGAATAAAGTAGCCATCCGCAGACAGATCAAGCAGATGCAGGATATGGGCGTCAATGCGATCCGCACCTCGCACAATATGCCCGCACCGGAGCTGATCCAGCTGGCAGACGAGATGGGGATGCTGATCATGGCGGAGAGCTTCGACGAGTGGCGGATCCCTAAGGTGAAGAATGGGTACAGCACCCTCTTTGACGACTGGGCGGAGCGCGATCTCGTCAGCCTCATCCGTCACTACAGAAACGCCCCCTCCATCGTGATGTGGTGCATCGGCAACGAGGTCTACGAGCAGGGCGCAGAGGGTGGCAATAAGGTCGCTCACTTCCTCCAGGAGATTGCTCACCGAGAGGACCCCACCCGCCCCGTCACCCAGGGGATGGACAATCCCAAGCCCGCCACGGCGAATAACTTTGCCGCCATCATGGATGTCGCAGGATTTAACTACCGCCCCTGGCACTACCCCGAGGCGTATGCCAAGCTCCCTCAGCGACTGATCCTCGGTACCGAGACCGCCTCCACGCTCTCGTCAAGAGGGATCTACAAGTTCCCTGTCGAGCGTAAGTCGATGGCGATCTACCCCGATCATCAGGCGAGCAGCTACGACGTGGAGCACTGCGCCTGGAGCGAGCTTCCGGAGGACAACTTCATCCGGCACGATGACTTCCACTACAATATCGGGGAATTCATCTGGACCGGTATCGACTACATCGGAGAGCCGACCCCGTACTACACCAATTGGCCCTCCCACACATCGCTCTTCGGAGCGGTGGACCTCGCCGGCATCCCGAAGGATCGCTTCTACCTCTACCGATCGCACTGGAATGCGGACAGCCCCACCCTTCACATTCTGCCCCACTGGGACTGGCCTGATCGTGTGGGCGAGGTGACCCCGATCTTCGTCTACACCAGCTACCCCACGGCCGAGCTATTCATAAATGGCAAGAGCCAGGGGCGACGGACGAAGGACACCACCATCACGGTCGATAACAGCTCCGACAAGGATCTCTCGCGCCTGCCTCGCTACCGCCTCATGTGGATGGACACGAAGTATGAGCCGGGCGAGGTGAGAGTCGTGGCGTACGACAAGGATGGCATGCCCCGGGAGGAGAAGCGTCTCTGCACCTCCGGCACGCCCTACACACTGCAGCTCACCCTTGAGGAGCCCACGGAGATCGTACCTGCGGAGGATAGGGAGCACCTCGTCTACGTCCGTGTGTCCGTAGTCGACAAGCAGGGCAACCTCTGCGCTACCGCCACACCTGAGGTAACCTTTGAGGTCAGTGGTGCAGGGCGTTACGTCGCCAGCGCCAATGGCGATGCCACCTGCATTGTCCCCTTCCAGAGCAAGACGATGCCCGCCTTCAGCGGTCAGCTGACCACTATCGTCGCACCATCAGGCACGCCGGGGACTATCACCCTCACCGCATCAGCACCGGGACTCCACACCGCCACACTCACGATCCCAACGAAGTAAGCCACTGAGGGAGCGATGCCGATCGTGAGATTGAGCCCTATTGACCATGGTCTCGGCAGAGGAATTGACTAAGTTTGCATCACGAATGGAAAAGGATCACAACTCATCACCCGATACCCCGCTCTCGGAGCGGGGTAAGACTCGTGCAGACCTCTGCTTGGAGGAGATCATCCGGAGTCGCTCCTCGAGTCCGCGGACTAAGGAGCGGACGGAGCGATCCGCAGGGACTGCCGTCCGCTCGACAGGCAAGAGAGGCAGAGCGTTTCTTGCCCGCCTCTGGAGCCGACTGAGAGCCTTTCTCCGTCCCTTATCCAGGCCGGTCGTTACCCACTACTACCTTCCCCTCCTTGCGATGACCCTCTTGGCGACACTGCTCATCAGCCTTACGCCGCCGAGGGAGTCCCACGCCACAGCTCCGGAGACCGGGTCCTACAGCATCGTCCCGGGCGCGCGTCCCTACCACTACATCGGGAGCTTTAGGAGGGACTTCGACGACCTCAATCCCGTACAGCTCGAGGCCGCTCAGAGTCTCGGGATCACTCCTGCGAAGTGCCGTGAGGACCTCCTCCGGATCGACCGCCTCGTCCCACTCAAGGAGACAGCGGGGCTTAAGCTGGACAACCTGACTCACTCCGTGCCACTGATGGTGCCTGAGGCAGTGCGTCTGGCTCAGGAGATCGGGGCCGCCTTTCGGTACCAGTTGGAGGCGGATGGGCAGCCACTCTACCGACTGATCGTCACCAGCGTCACGAGGACAGAGGAGGATATGAGCGAGCTGAGACAGCGAAATGGGAATGCCTCGCCCAATAGCACCCACTGCTACGGGACCACACTCGACATCTCCTGGCAGCGCTTTGACAAGATCGACCCGGAGGACCCGAGGACGATAGAGCCTGAGGAGCTGAAGCACCTCCTGGCAAGGGTTCTGAAGGCTTTCCACGAGGATGGGCGCTGCTACATCAAGCACGAGCGCAAGCAAGCCTGCTTCCACATCACGATCAAGGGAAAGGAGATCTGACACCATTTGTGTACCTTTGACCCCAATCAAGGAAACGACTCACACAATATCAATTGTAGCATTATGATTTCACTGAAAAAAACTCTCGCTACCGCTCTCGTAGCTCTGGGACTATGCGTCGCCGGTCAGACGGAGGCCAAGGCTCAGAATGTCTTCGAGACCGGGACCAACATCGCCAGCGTGGGACTAGGGGCCAGCCTCCATACCA
This sequence comes from Porphyromonas sp. C0041D3, assembly GCF_056590575.1. Classification (NCBI taxonomy): domain Bacteria; kingdom Pseudomonadati; phylum Bacteroidota; class Bacteroidia; order Bacteroidales; family Porphyromonadaceae; genus Porphyromonas; species Porphyromonas sp. C0041D3. The sequence goes on along the minus strand of NZ_JBWPWJ010000004.1, from coordinate 5,437 downwards.
ACGCTGCTGGTAAGCAGACAGGATCTATGACGATCAACCTCGCCGCCGATCACTGCCTCAATGGGCACATCTGGGACGACAACAGCGCCTTTACCCTCGGTGGTCAGGTGGTGATCAATATGTACAGCGGTGGCACGGACTACTTCCTCGGACCACGCGCCGGACTGCACTATCACTTCATCCCCGCACTGGACACCTACTGCTTCATCGCCCTCGGCTTCAGAGGCGACCACAGCAATGAGAGCAAGGCATCGTCCTTTGGCTTCGGCTACAATACCGGTATCGGACTGCGCTATATGGTGGCTCCCAGCTGGGGTCTCTTCGTAGAGGCAGGATACGGGATGAGTGTCCTCAACGTCGGTGCCTCCTTCTCTTTCTGACAGAGAGAGAGACAATCATAGATTTTAGTATAAAAAGGTCAGGAGCATGTCCCGCCGGACTTCGCTCCTGACCTTTCGTAGGATGATATTCTTCGCCAATCTCTCGCTACCTTTGCAGGGAGAGAAATAGGTAATGCCATGGAAGTAATCAATAGTCAGGAGCAGCTGAGGGAAGCCCTCAGCCGAGTACGACAGGAGCACAAGGGAGAGACGATCGGTCTCGTCCCCACGATGGGCGGACTGCACGAGGGACACTTTAGCCTCATACGTCGCTGCGTCAAGGAGTGCGGCTGCACGGTAGTGAGTGTTTTCCTCAATCCTACCCAATTCAATAACCCCACTGACCTCGCCACCTACCCTCACGATATGGAGGAGGATCTGAGGGCACTGGAGACGCTCGGGGTAGACTTCGCCTTTACCCCCACCCCCGAGGAGATGTACGCTGAGGGAGAGCAGGCGCCCAACCTACCCCTCGGACAGGTAGCAGAAGTGATGGAGGGTGCTTACCGCCCGGGACACTTCCGGGGAGTAGTCTGGATCGTCGGGAAGCTCTTCAGGCTCGTGCAGCCGGACAAGGCATACTTTGGTCTCAAGGACTTCCAGCAGATAGCGGTGATCAAGCGGATGATCGAGCTCTCAGACGATATGGACCCGGAGATCATCTCTTGCGACACCGTCCGCGAGCCGGACGGGCTTGCCATGAGCAGCCGAAACAATAGGCTCTCTCCCGAGGAGCGACAGGCAGCACCGATGATCTACCGGGCACTGACCGAGGGAGTGAGGGCGCAGAGGGAGGGAAGCTCCGTCAGCGAGGTGCATGACCTCGTGGTCCGTCAGATCGAGGCATCGCCTCTGCTGCGGATAGAGTACTTCAGCATCGTCGACCGAGACACTCTGGGAGAGATCAGCGACTGGAGCGAGACGGAGCATGCCGTCGGCGCCATCACTGTCTACGACGGAGAGGTGAGGCTGATCGACCATATAGACTTCTTCTGACCAGCCGCCCGTGAGACGACACCTCCTACTGATCCTCCTTAGTCTCCTCACCCTGCAAGGCACACTGGCAGGGGAGACGGATACCATTGCTCCTCGCTCCAAGTACGAGATGCGCGCCGTCTGGCTCTCCACCATCTGGGGGCTGGACTGGCCCCGTTCCTCGTCGGAGGAGGCACAGAAGAGGGAGCTGGATGAGCAGCTGGATCTGCTGCGGGCGAATGGAATCAATACCATTTTCCTCCAAGTCCGAGGTCGGGGCGACGTGATCTACCCATCGGCGATAGAGCCGATGCACCCGCGCTTCTACGGCAAGCGGTACGACCCGCTTGCCTATGCGGTGGAGTCGTGCCACAAGAGGGGGATGACGGTCCACGCCTGGATCACCACACTGCCGCTGGAGGACCGGAGCTACAGACGAAGGCTCAGAGGGGTCACCCCCTTCTATGACAAGCACAAGGGGCACACCAAGCGGCATAGGGGAAAGGACTTCATGGACCCGGCAGACAGTCTCACCGGCATCCACCTCGCCTCTCTCGCTCGAGAGATAGCGGAGAGATACCCTGTGGAGGGGATCCAGCTCGACTACATCCGCTACCCTGACTTCCCCGCACGATTCCCCGATGACCGGGATTACCGCCAGGCTCACACACTGCTCCCTAAGGCGGAGTGGCGGCGAAATAACATCTCTGCCATCGTCAGGCGGATCCACGAGGCAATCCAAGAGACTGACAGCACCATACTCCTCAGTGCAGCGACCATAGGTGCGTACGACCAGATCTCCGGAGTCTCCCACATCGGCTGGACGGCGAGGGGAGACGTCTATCAGGATCCCGTGGCGTGGGAGCGGGCGGGAGCCATTGACTTCATCGCCACCATGACTTACAGCCGGGGATCCACCTTCGGACCCATACTCAAGGACTGGAGGGACAAGCTCAGTATCCCGGTCGTCATCGGTCTCGGAGCCTTCCGCACACTACGAGAGGAGGGAGGCTGGCCCGCACAGCAGGTGATCGATCAGGTTGCCGAGGTGCAGAGCGACAGTCTTCTCGCAGGAGTGGCACTCTTCCGAGCCCGACAGATCACCGAGCGAAGCCACGGGCTGAGAGATCAGCTGGCAACGCAGTGCTTTCGACAGCCGGTCCTCCCGCACGCTCCGATAGTAAGTGCCGACAGCACGCTGCTCTACCCACGAGACCTCACGATCACCACCGAGGGAGACAGCGCCAAGCTCACCTGGTGCGGTGCCAATCGTAACCGCCCCTGCCTCTATGCGATCTACCTATCGACCGACTCCCTACCCGACACCACGACAGGTCGGGACCTCGTCGCAGTGACGACGGAGCAGTCGGCAACGATCACACTACCGAGGAGTCAGGATGGCGAGCGCTTCGTCACCCTCGAGATCAGTTGCTACGACCTCCACACCGGGCTCGAAGCCTACATCCCCGGTGGGGCAGCCATCTACCAACGCAAGGAGGAGTAAAAAACGCCCGCCACGGCATAGGACCAGGCTATTTCGCATTTTGATGTGCTGGGAGGGGGAGAAAGTACCTCCTCTCCGGTGCGGTGGATAAGCGTGAGGAGCATAGGGAGTGGGTCGGTACCGTCCTCCCCATCCTTCACCCGTGGTGGGACACTCACCTCCCCCCGAGTGAGTGGAATTGTAAGTGCTCCTTCCGTCCCACCGATAAGCCGGTGACACCGGTCCCCGAGGAGGGGGATACTCCCGTGGAGCCTACCTTTGCTCAGAACCCCGGACGTACCGCCTCCCCCCTCAAGCTCTCCGAGCACCCTTACCTCCGCGGTAGGGGAGACCCCTCCTGCCCGCTCTGTCCCCTCGAGGGACTCATCGGCACCACCCTCTCATCCTCCGGCACGGATCACCTCTGCAAGCGACACGCCCTCGCACTGCCAACGAGGGAGATCGCCAAGATCATGGAGCGGTACAGCGTCTTTGACTTCAAGCGGATGACATACAAGGGTGGAGGAGTACTTGAGTTCCCCACGAAGAGGAAGTACCAGTATCCCAACAAGCAGGCGAAGAATGAGGCAGCTCTCAAGGAGCTGGCCAAGTATCACGGCCGACACCTCAGAGCCTTACCGGTGAGGATCGATGACGGACAGAAGAATCCCGATGCACTCGCTCTCGATACTGGATGGAAGGTGGATATCAAGGTCCCGGAGGGTAAGCTCTCGGTCGCCTCCATGAAGAACGGCATGGAAAGAGCAGACTGTCAGCATGCCGGGGAGGTTATCCTTGATGCGAGGAAGGGCTTCAGTTACGAGAGCGCCTGGAGGGGGATGACACAAGCCCTTAGGGATCGTAGTATTAAGGTCAAGCAGATTACCTTTCTACTGCCGGAGCATGAAATCAAGTCCTACCAAGCGGAAGACATCCGGAATCTCCACCTGCCACCCGAAAAGAACGATGGACATCGGAAGTGACTCCAATGCCCATCGCCTAACCGTGAGGGTGGGTCTAAGCCCTGGCCCCCTCTTCGACCACCCACTCGGGTGATCGCACTGCAATGGTACACATTATATCTCACCCCACCTAATAGATGAACCTCTCAGACCTCAGTAACCGCCTCAAGCGAAAGGCGGAAGACATCCGCTCCCATCTAACAACAAAGCACAGCAGGCAAAGGATGTAACACATCCGATGCCTGCCGTCATTCCACCGGGGTGGAGCAATGTCCTGGCCCTAGCACTGCAATGGTACACATTATATCTCACCCTACCAAATAGATGAACCTCTCAGACCTCAGTGACCGCCTCCGGCAGAAGGCGGACGACATACAGCAGTACCTCGAGGGAGATGCTAAGCACATCGTAGGGCAGACGGCGGTCGACCACTTCCGCAAGTCTTTCGATGACGAGAGATATACCGACAAGCTGCTCAACCCTTGGCAGGAGGTGGAGCGACGAAAGCCGGAGAGCCCCTGGTATGGTCACTCCGGAGAGACCGGGCACTACTCCCCGGAGCGGACCAGGGCACCCATCCTCACCGGTGAGACCGGGGAGCTCAAGGAGGCGATCCGCTACGCCCCGATACCCGGAGGCGTGAGGGTCTCCAATGAGAAGCCCTACGCTTATATCCACAACTACGGTGGCCCGGCAAAGGTCTACGGCAAGACGCCCTTCGTCATGCCCCGCCGACAGTTCATGGGTCCCTCCAAGGCGCTCACCCGTGAGCTCAGGGAGTGGATCACCCGTGACCTCACTCACATACTATCAGATAAGCAATGAAGACCATCTACACCGACATCATCCATCACCTCCGTAAGGAGTGCCCTTGGATACAGACACTCGACCTCAATACCGGTCAGCTCGAGGGCGGAGGAGCACTCCGGCAGCCTCCCGTTGCCTACCCCGCCGTACTCCTCGACATACGTATCGACTCCGCGTCCGACCTCTCTCCACGTAGGCAGTACTGTGAGGCGACGATCTCCGTCACCTATAGGACCGACAAGGTGAGCCGTACGGCATCACACTATGACGAGAGTAGGCAGTCGGAGGGACTGCACCCCTACGAGGAGGTCGCCGACCTCTACAGAGCCCTCCAGGGCTTCTGGACGGAGCACTTCGACCCGCTCTCGAGAGTGAGGCAGGCTCCCGTCTCCTCACCGCCGGGGACGTTTGGATACATCACCACTTTCCGCACCGCCTTTGTCGATGACACGGCGAGAGAGTAACGACAGCCTCCCGAGGGTCTCACGACTCCCGGGCGGCCTACATAAGTAGAGAGCAAGAACTACTAACAATCGTCTCCCCCCACTTTTCCTTCATCCCTTACATCACCCCTTTTTTTTAGTTATCCCCCTCCCAGTGCATCAAAATGCGAATTAGCCGGCTAATTCGCATTTTGATGTGCTGGGAGGAGGAGTAAAAAGAGATTACCTTTGTTGAGGAGACAAAAGATACTTGATGAGGAAGTAGTTAGAGCTTATGGAAACAGTAGAGATAAGGGATCTGATATCAGCCTTTGTTCCGGAGGAGATCCTTCGCGACTTTGAGCTGAAGGAAGTGAAAAAGGAGTGCGGGGTCTACCGACTCTATAT